>NZ_JANNDR010000387.1:0-6577 GCF_031378165.1 Chamaesiphon sp. OTE_75_metabat_556 | reverse complement strand
ATGATGCCATCGCGATCGATAATAAAGCCCGAACCCTGACCGCGCAATAATTGCTGCTGTGGCAATCCCGTCAGTGCTTCATCCCCATAAAAGGGATCGATGCGGCGGGTAATCGTCCGTTCGGTATCGATCCGTACGACTGCCGACCCGACTAACTCTACCGCTTTACTGACAAAGCTGCTGCCACTATTATCCTTGGGGATGGCGATTGGTGGTACTGCGGCGATCGCCGGTAATGGTAACAAGGTTGCAATTATCAACACGATTGCCACGATCGCCGAACCTATTTTTGATTTCATATTACAGTCAGCGATAGGAAATAACTCTTATTTCTTTATTGTGCCAATTATTCATCAAAAAAAGGGATGAAACAGTGTTCCATCCCTCTTTTTATATTTACCGACCTCAAACCAGTTTAACCGCGACCGCTAGGTGCATTATTACGAGTGGGTGGTACTTCAGGTGGAATTGGTGCAGTCAAGACTGGGCTTGGCTTACAAGGACAACCGATCCCACCGCCAGCAATTACCAAAAACTGGTTGTAGTCGCTACCTTTGCCAGAAATGCCATCATTCCAACCGATTCTGACGCCTTGAGTACCCAAAGCAGTAGAGTCATTCTCGAATTGAGCTAACTGCGAGCCGCCATTTTTATCGGGCAGCGAATAGACAGTCGTAGTCCCTTTCCCTTTTTGGGTTGACTCTAGATAGAGCGCGTAGGTAGTACCTGCTTTGAAGGTGAATTCAGCAAAAGGCTTTCTGACAGCTTTACCCGCAGTACCTGCGGCATTTCTACCAGGTCGATCTTGAGCGCGAGCTTCGCTAATGAGCGGGGTCTTTTCGCCAGTAGCGAGATTGACCACACCAAAGGTAGATTGGGCAGCATTATTGGATTTGAGAAATTGAAATTCAATAATCGTATCCCGATCGAATTGAACGCCTTTGTCATTAAACTGTTCGGCCGCATTAGCGGGCTTAACAAGTCCGCCAAGAGCTAATGTGGCGACTGCACCACAGCTAACGAGCAGGTTCCGAAATTTAGATGTTTGTGTCATTGTGGTCTAGCCTAACTTTGTAGTAGTCAATGATGAATAGTGGCAGCGATCGAAGGTAACCAAATGCAAAAGAGCAACGTTAACATCGCTCTTTTGCATAGATGCCAGCTCGGATTGACGAACTTAGCATCGGAGATCGGATCTAGTTACCAGAGTTGGCTGACTACTGCTTGACCAGCAGTATTACCACCGTTGACAGATTCGATAAACTGGCGAGCTTCGGCTTTGGCATTGGCTAATTGGGTGGCGGCTTCGGCTTCTGCGGCTCTAGCTGCTACCAATTCTGGACGTGGTGCAGTGGTGTTGCTAGCTGTAGTGTCGGCATTGGGGCAACCACAACTGGCAAGATCGGCAACTTGACGGCCGTAGCGGACGGGAGTTGTATCGGAAACTGTGGGCTGAGATGCTTCTGCTTGAGCTAGAGCGGTTGCGGCTTGAGTGTAATTAGTTTGCGCGACACTGACGCTATTTGATAAGGCTGTTGCCCGACTGATGACTCCAGGACTGGGTGAGCCACTGCTGCCGCCAATCCCCACACCACCACCATTGGTAGTAGTGACATTACCGCCACTGGCATTACTGAATGTACCACCAGGGGGTGCGGTAGGGGGTGCAGTTTGAGCTTGAGCGATCTGAACCGATCCGATTGTTAGGGTGGCAGCGATCGCGCTACAACCAACAATTAATTTGTGACATTTCGAGATGTTTAGCATGGTCATTCAACCTTAAAATTGGTGATTGATTTATGAGTAATTGAAACAGTTGCCAGGTATTGGCAAGAGTTTAGCGGCTTTAGAAGTTAAAAGCTACACTCGCACCGAGGACAAATCTCGCGCTTTGGCCAGGGATGCCAGTAATATCCCGGAAGGCGGGAGTAATCACGAGTGGGAAGTTATCGAACGGAGCGACCGATATCCCTGCGGCTAAATCTTGTCCCGTCCATTCCACAACAGCACTGATCGGTCTAGCCACGCGGACGCCGACGGAACCAAAAACACCGATGCCACCACGATCGAGGCTAGTGTTGTTTGCATCGTACGGTACGAATACACCACTACCGACACCAGCCGTTAGGGCTACCCGACTGAAAGGTTGATTGATATCATCAACTGTCCGAAAGATCTTGGTACCGACTAGATAGTAAGAATTGTTCGGGTAATCCGAAGGACTGCTACCATTTCGACCTGCACCGAAGTTAACTTTGGCAAATTGGTTCCAACCAATGGCGACGGCAGTGTCTTCAGCTACGCGCTTGTGGAGTTTGCCACTAAAAGCACCACTACCAAAGGCCGCACTAGAACCGAAACTATTGAGAGCATAAGATACTTCAGCACCGATCGAGTTGGTCGCATCGCCTAAACCGATCCCGATCCCCGCACCACCGTCAGAGACGCAAGTTGGACCTCTAGTGCAACTTTGATAATCGAGCGAGAAAAATACTAAATTCTTGTCAGCACCAAAGCCAACGGGGTTGAAAATCGAAAATGCTGGAGATGTTTTGGGCTGATAACCACTGTCGCTGACCGGGGTTTCTTTGATTTTGTTGAGTTGCTCTTGGACGTCTTGACTGTCACCACTGGGAGTCGCTGGAGTGGTGGTACTCGGAGGAGTACTAGGGACTTCGGTCGGAGCGGGTGGAGCTGTGGGGGTTGGGGGTGGGGGTGGGGATTGAGCTAAAATATCACTAGCAACCATTGGTGTTGCTGTGAGCGATTGGTGGCGATCCGTGCCGGACAACCTACCCAAACTAGCTGCATTTCCAGTAACGGTATCCGTATTGGGTTTTACTTCAGGGTTGGCGTAAGTAGCTGATGCGCCGAATAAAGGCATCAGACAGCAGCTAACGTACCACATTAATCGCTTCATGATTGAAATTTCCCGAATATTTATTGAGCTGATGCGTGAATTTTTTGTAACTAACTGCTGAGATGGTGACATATCTAGTATAAATCCCAGCCAAAATGCCGATCTAAATTTAACTTTAAATATGTCTTGTATATTTCCCTAAATATTAACACGATCTTGTTTAATACCATCAGGCATGTTGCGCGATCGACATCTATCTTCGAGTATACTTTTGATGTTTCGGATTGACAAGGATCTAGCCAATCGTCCGCTCTTCCATCTAGATGGTCGTAAATTAATCAATCGAGATATATCGTTCGATCGAGAGATTATCCGATAGCATATTTCGCTTAGAAGTTAATGTATATAGACATCTGAGCCGATAGCTATCAGCATTTGTCTCGTTCAAATTACCGCAGTGTCGATTACTAGTCAAGACAATCGGCAACCTCGGTACCAAGACTTAATCGTCCCGATATTCAATTTTTTCCCGAATCAATTTATGCCGATTGATCGCACGGTGGGAGCTACCTTTAATTGTACCCATTAGATAGTCTCAAATAGCTACCCCGAATGGACGAGTAGATCGGTTGCGATCTATAGCGATCGCGTATTGACTAAAAATTAAAGATCCCCCTTAAATTGTGCCCACTCGATCGCCAAAATCAACATTTTGGTCTGAAGTATAGAGAAAATCTAGATGGTCGTGGCAGCTCGATCGCTAGAAGCTAGTATGAGATAATAAGATCTATTCAGCCAGATTGCCCCAGGCAAAGGCTCCGCCACCGAAAAAATTACTATCCCAATGCCGACAGCGATCGCCACATCTAACAGCAATGCCTTCCCCCTAAATGCGGTGGTCGGTCAAGAAGCCATTAAACTCGCCCTGTTACTAGCGGCTGTAGATCCGACTCTCGGCGGTGTGGCGATCTCTGGCGGTCGCGGTACGGCCAAATCAGTGATGGCAAGAGCAATTCACTCACTCTTGCCGCCGATCGAAATTACGGTTGGTGGCGTCAGTAATGGCGATCCGAATGCACCCAGTGAGTGGGATGACAAATTATTAGCATTACAAGCGACAGATCCTAGTGTCGAATTACCAACGGCAGTTGTTCCAGCTCCATTCGTGCAAATTCCCTTGGGCGTAACCGAGGATCGCCTCCTGGGTTCGGTCGATTTGGACAAATCCGTGCAGGCAGGAGCCTCAGTATTTCAGCCAGGACTCTTGGCACAGGCACATCGGGGCGTATTGTATATCGATGAGATCAATCTCCTCGACGACCAAATTGCCAACTTACTATTGAGCGTCCTGACTGATGGGCGCAATCAGATCGAACGCGAAGGGATCAGCTTTCAACATCCCTGCAAACCTTTGCTGATTGCCACTTACAATCCCGATGAAGGAGCATTGCGAGAGCATTTACTCGATCGAATTGCGATTTCGCTCTCAGCGGATGGTGTGCTGGAAATCGACCAACGGGTGGCCGCCGTCAGCCAAGCAATTTCCTATTCCGCATCACCCCAAGCTTTTCTCGAACAATATACAGAAGAAATCGATAATCTCAAAACTCAAATCTTGCTGGCACGAGAATGGTTGAAGGATGTCCAGATTAGCCAAGAACAGATTGCTTACCTAGTCACCGAAGCTCTGCGGGGCGGCGTGATGGGACACCGTGCCGAATTATTTGCCGTGCGGGTTGCCAAAGCAGCAGCAGCACTAGAAGGACGTACGAATGTCAATGCCGACGATCTCCGTCGAGCGGTAGAGCTAGTGATCGTCCCCCGCGCGACTGTCATCCAAACACCACCAGACGAAAATAATCCCCCGCCACCACCGCCACCGCCCCAGCAGCCCCAAGACAACTCCGAACAGGAACAAGAAGATAAAGAAGACGAAGACGAGCCAGAAAATGAAGACCAGCCAGACGAACCGCCGAATATCCCTGAAGAATTTGTCTTTGATATCGAAGGGGTGATTCTCGACGATACCGTCCTCTATTTCGCCCAAACCGCTCAACAAAAGCAGGGCAAATCCGGCAGCCGCAGTATGGTCTTTTCTGAAGATCGGGGTCGGTATGTCAAACCGATTTTACCCAAAGGGAAAGTCCGCCGGATCGCTGTCGATGCGACATTACGTGCGGCGGCACCCTATCAAAAATCCCGCCGTTTGCAGCAACCAGAGCGCAAGGTAATTGTCGAACAGGGTGATATTCGCGGTAAGAAATTAGCCCGGAGATCGGGTGCGCTGGTAATATTTGTCGTAGATGCATCGGGTTCGATGGCACTCAATCGGATGCAGTCGGCAAAAGGTGCGGTAATGCGTCTATTAACTGAAGCTTATCAAAATCGCGATCAAGTAGCCTTGATTCCCTTTCGCGGCGAACAAGCCGAGGTATTATTGCCACCGACTCGATCGATCGCGATGGCCAAACGCCGCCTGGAACGCCTTGCCTGTGGTGGTGGTTCGCCGCTAGCACATGGTTTGACTCAAGCCGTGCGGGTGGGTGTCAATGCTCAAAGTTCGGGGGATGTCGGACAAGTGGTGATCGTGGCAATTACCGACGGACGGGGCAATGTGCCGTTAGCCCGTTCATTAGGCGATACGATCGATCCAGAAGAGAAACCAGATATCAAACAAGAGTTGCTCGATATTGCCTCGCGGATTCGAGCAATCGGGATTAAATTATTAGTAATCGATACCGAAAATAAATTTATCTCGACGGGTTTTGCCAAAGAATTAGCCAAGCAAGCTAATGGTAAATATCATCATCTCCCCAAAGCTACCGAACAAGCGATCGCGGCTACTGCGATGAGTGCGATCGGGGATATGCGGTAATTTAGTAGCAGAAGTTGTAATGTAGACATTCTTCATCTTACAACTCCTGCCATAGTCAAATCTTAAACTTATCGATCGACAGATTTACCAGTGGCCAAATTACCAGATTCCGTTCTCACAAGTATCTTTACACTTCAACGCCAAATCATCGAGTGTATTGATGCAACCACAGCAACAGAATTTAGAATATTAGAACAACAAGGCGAAACGGCGGAAACTTTGCCTGAGCTTGAAGAACTGCAAAGTATCAGGGAAAAGCTATTGTCCCCATACTCACGATTTCACGTATTGCTACTAAGAGCTGCTGAGTCTCAGCCAGTCGCACCTAGTGATGTGTTAAATTTATTGTATCGCTCGATAGATGCTGCTGAAGCTACCCTAGATGCTAGTATCGCCAGCTTGCAAGAAATCCAACGTAATTGGAACTATTAACTATGAACGACCGACTGAGAATTCCCGACGCTGAAACTAGAGCTAGAAATATCGCGAATTTGAGAGAAGCTGGCAGGATGTTAGATTTATTGACTTTAGATTTAGATGAAATCATAGCCCTTCTAGATAAAGGTTTAAGAGAACAACGGCGAGCTAGATTATTAGCTAAATCTAAGTCTGTTCCCACATCAAAAATCGAGAGTTAATTTCAGCAGTATTGAAACAATTTAGAATCACTCGATCGGAAATACTTATCCTAAACTAAAGTTATTGTTAACGATCGAGAGAATTTCACTCAATTCGTCGATTGTGGCATCAGCCCCCTTTGGTGCGAACCAATGTGAATTACGTTTCCAGATGGTGTGCATCTTGGCATTTTTTGCACCTTCAATATCTGCTTCAGGATTGTC
>NZ_JANNDR010000513.1:0-7783 GCF_031378165.1 Chamaesiphon sp. OTE_75_metabat_556 | reverse complement strand
GTCAGCAAACCGCTCTTTAGCTCCAAAAAACAACCTCTGAAGACATACTCTAATTGTAAGTATGTCTTCAGAGGTTGTTTTTTGGCTAACTTCGCTGTTTAGCAAAGGTTAGTGACAGCCGCCGTAACCGCCGTAACCGCCGTAACTGCCCTTGCTGCCCTTGCTGCCACTACCCTTGCTGCCGCTACCCTTGCTACCCTTGCTACCCTTGCTACCACCGTAGTAGCCTTTACCTTTGCCACCGCCAAAAATTTGGCTGCTATCAGTTGCTTCTAGTTCGGTGAGAAAACTTTCGGAACCTGCTAATAAGTCACTACCAGCTAGGTTGGAGATGTTAATAAGAGCCATATGGGGATTTGTTCCTTTAATTTACAAGTTGAATCATGAAGATATTTAAATCTATCGGTGATTCTTATCACAAACAATCATGACCGATCGATCCTGGGTTCCACAACCCATTTCGCTAGATCGAAAAGACATAATACTATGTGTAAAATCCAGATGGCGGCTGACCGAAATTACGTAATTAGGTGCATATTCTGTTACAAAACTTACTAGAATAGCAATTTAGGGCGGACAAAATTATGTGACTACACCGCCTTTTGAGACTTAACTGTGTTAGTTTTAGCCAAATAAAAATGAATTGCGTAAGATACATAGAGATCGTCAAATTACGTAGAGATCGTAATTATCTGTTGTAGTTGGGTTGAGGTAAGGGTGAGATTGATCGATCTGCGCTCGATCCCAAGCTGTCGCAATCTGAGTGAGTCGCTCTGTTGCCGAGTGTTGTCCTTGGTAAAACGCTGACACCAAGCCTTCGGCAACCAGCTCGCAGCGATGGATGCCAAAGGAATTGGTAGTGAGTGGCTCTTCGGCAATGCCCAATCCTGGTGCTAATTGCTTAGTAAAGATCGGGACATCCGGCGAAAAATCAGCTTGGTGAGATCGATAGAGTGCGGCTAAGTGGGTTTGGGCCGCTACATAGCTAGTTTGAGAGAGGTGTAGTGTCGCCCCATCACGGCGATAAAATCGGGTCGGGTTGTGAAGAATTCCCAACTGAAATTGAATACCTAATTGATTTAACTCGCCAGTTAATTGCTCCGCGATCTCCACTGCACTGTCAGGCGAAATATTAAAATACACTCGCACCAATGGTGAAGATTGATCTGAATGACAGGGATCGGGTTGTGGAAACCCCAGATCGCCCACGATGATGTAAGTATCGATGCCAACGAGATTATGTGGTAGATATACCGGAGTCAGATCTCCAATCTTGGCCTGACGGAGATGATGTGGGATATGAAATTGCCGATCGATATGTAAATGTAACCCATCTTTGAGGACGACTAATTCGCGATCTTCAGTTTCGGCGACGATCTGCCAGTCTGGATCGAGATAACCACGACTAGGATTGCGACGATCTAATTGGCGAAGAAAATCGCGATCAACACCATTAACGAGATTATTTTTAACTAGTGGGGATGTTGGTTCGGTGTTTTCCAATGTGGCGATCGGCCGTAAGCGACCTGTAAAATACAGATCGTGAAGATAGTTGCGGACTCTAGTCATGAGAAACTTGGTCTGCAACTCAATCGGGATCTGACTATATCGAGTACCTAAATCGGGATCGAGCGACAAGGGTGGATAATCGGGATGTGAGATTGTCAAATCCGGTGCGATCTCCAGATCGTTAACTATGGCTGAAAACTGTTTCTGAAACATTGACAGTGACTATTGATTTACTAATTGGATAAAATCGCGATCGAATAAAGTCTTCATGGCTGCTCTAGGCGTACAGATCAGTTGTTTGGCGACCTGGAGCATGATGATGCCACAATTGCCAAAGGTGCGCCGTTCATCAATCGTGATTTCAATTCGCTGAACCAGAGCTAGTCCTGCAAATTGGATCGCTCGATCCAGATAATCAGGACGGGCAGACAGAATTTCGGGAAATCCAGCTAAATATGACTGCACTAGTGCCAGTAGCGATGGTTGCAATAGCTCTAATGGTGTAATGGCCAATTGCAATGATTCATTGATGCTCAACAGATTGCTAATCGCCAATCCCTCCAACCAAATTTCGAGATAGCTACCTAACAGACAGCCGAGATCGAATGCTGGATCGCCCCAAATTGCCCGCTCCCAATCGATTAATCTAATGATTTTGGATTCAGGCGACTCCCAATCTAAGTCGAGCAAAATATTATTGAGTTTGAGATCGTTATGGATTGCACAACTAGGGACAATCGCTTCACCAAGCTCGGCAATGGCTTGGGTTAAGCTGGGAAAGCGTTGATAAAGTTTCAAAAATTGTAGACATTCTAATGGCATCTTCCGGAAAACTTGGGGGGTAATTCTCATCAGTCGGTGAATGATATCAATGGCTGAGTAAGATGTCTCCCGTTCGCGATCTTGATGCGGCTTGATCGTGGGATCTAAATATCGTTGATAATCTAGCTGTTGAAATGTCTGTGAGTGTAGTGTTGCTAGCAGTTGACCGATCGCCTGCGGGATCTGGGTCGGGAATAGATGTTCTCGATCGTAGTATCGAGACAGGTCGCAATAATTACTGAGATAGTTAACGATTAAAATCGAGTTGTCAGGATCGAAATGCAGGAGTTCTGGCAAAAATCCAGCGATCTTTGCACCCAAGATGGGAAACTGCTCGACCAAGTTTGCGATCCGCCAAGCCGCCCAAAATTCGCCTTTACTCTCGCCGAGAGCGTTATGACGTTCTTGCTTGACTAGTAGCTGTCGACCGTCGCTAAATTCGATCGCTAAATTAAAGTTTTTAGCATTAATTACTAAGATATTACTGGTGTCTTTGTCTGACAGATTACAATACTTTATCTCGGTCAAATATTCAAAGACATTACTTGTATCTAAAATAGTTTTCATCTCAAAATTCAAGAGCATTTACATGGATTTGTCTCGATCTGAGCCAGACCTTTGGCTTCATCTAGTTTAGGATAGTCTACTTCTTTTTAATCTGATTTAATCTGATGCTTCTAGCTATACTTTATACACCAGAGCTAAGTTGGCGATTTCGGGCATAATGTTGTATTAAATTCAGCCTTATTGCTGATGTCAAATTCAGATGTGAATTTATTAATAGCGTGGTTGCCCATAAATAGCCTACCTATTTATCATTAATTAACATGAAAATTAAGAAATGATTAAAGTGTGATGAGGTAGATCGCAGAATCCCTTAAGATATCATGAAGATTAAGAGTTCGGTAGCAGTATTATGACTCAAGTTAATCAATTCGATCGGGAGCAATTGCGTATCAAGTATTTAACTCAATTTCAACGTCAATTACTAGAAAAACAACTTAAAATTGAGATCGTCCCCGAATATCGGCAGCGAATCGAAATCATGCTGCTTGCCGATGAGGGCAAGACTCAAACGCAAATCTGTCGAACGTTGAGCTGTTCGCCATTAACCGCTAGACACTGGATCTTCGTTGCCAAATCCGGTCAAGCGCACAACTGGCAAACCCAGCCGATCGGTCGCCCCAAAACCGTCACTTCAGATTATCTAAACCGACTCAAGCAATTAGTCACGACCAACCCCAAAGACTTGGGTTATCCATTTTCACGCTGGACGGGAGAATGGTTAAGCAAGCATTTATGTCAAGAATTTGATATCGGGGTGAGTGCTCGGCATATCAATCGGCTGATTGGCGATCTTCGAGTTGACGGCAAATCGATCGACTTTGTCGATTGTCAACACCACCAGGTCATCAGATCGCATAATTTGACGATCGCCGATCTGTCCGATCGGCAGATGTAGCCAGACTGAACACCAGAATTTGAGTTGTGATGTTAATGGCAATTGCAACTGCTTTTGTTAACTATTCTCTGGTAAATTATGGCTCAACATCCTCCAGTTATCTCCGTTGCCAGCGATCTCCTCTTGCAGGTGCTAGGGACGGAAATCGCGCCCTCAGATCTGGGCAAAATCCAAGCTCAGACACAGGTACTCTCGATCGTCCCTGGTACGAGCTTTTGGCAATCTCGCGACGGTAAACCAGGGATTTATATCGTCTTAGCTGGCAAAGTGCGGCTGTTCGATCTTCAGGGACAGCGGATCGCCACGCTGACTGTCGGTAAAAGTTTTGGTGCGAGTACGCTCTTTCCCACTGACAATCTGCGCGATTACATGGCCAAAGCCGCGCTCGTAGTTGGCGGTATGGAAATATTAGTAGGATTTATCGATCGAGAGGACATCGAATCTTGGTGGCTCAAATATCCCGCGATCCAAACTCATCTGTACGAGCGGGCGCGGTATCTCGAAACTATTCTCAGCGGCGATCGCGAACCCTCGGTACTGCACATGCCCCAGCGGGGATTGCAACCCCGACTGCCATTAGTCGATATCCCATTCCAGCAGGGAATACCGACGCCACCAGTTGCTGTGTCTGCACCACCAGAACTACCCAAAGCAACACCAGATCGCTTCAAGCAAGCTTATTTTCCCACCCCCAGTCAAAAACTGGGCCAATGGTGGAAAAAAATTACCCATGCTTATCCCTTCTACGCACAGCATAGTGCCTCTGATTGCAGTGCGGCCTGCGTCGTGATGGTGGGACAATATTGGGGTCGGGAGTTTAATATCAATCGGTTGCGCGAGTTGGCTTATGTCAGTCGCGATGGTGCCTCGCTCAAAGGACTAGCAACTGCCGTTGAAAGTTTGGGATTTAATAGTCGTCCGGTCAAAGCTAGCTTTGATCGGTTGGCAACTCAACAACTCCCAGCCATCCTGCACTGGGAGCGCAAACACTATGTGGTCGTCTTTGAGATTACCCCCCAATATGTAATTATCTGCGATCCCGCGATCGGCCAGCGCAAATTGACTCATGCCGAATTTACCAAAGGTTGGACTGGTTACTGTTTGCTGATCGAACCGACACTCGCCCTCAAACAGACGGCAGGGCAATCGACAGATTTTTGGCAGCTATTTCAGTTGGTGAAGCCTCACCGGACGGTGATTATCGAAATCTTCATCGCGTCGATCGTGCTCCAGATTTTTGGTCTGATTTCACCGATCTTTACCCAGTTAATTCTCGATCGAGCCATCATTCACAAATCTGATAGTAGTTTGGCGACTTTTGGCGTGGGGTTGCTGATTTTTGGTGGCTTCCAGATTGGGATGACCGCACTCCGGCAATATTTGATGGCGCAGACTGCCAACCGGATCGATGCTGCTCTAGTAATTGGTTTTATTCGTCACACGTTTAGCTTGCCATTAAGTTATTTTGATTCGCGGCATGTCGGGGATATTATCTCGCGGATTCAGGAAAATCATAAGATTCAAAGTTTTATCACGGGACAATCTTTGGGTGTGCTCCTCGATCTGATGTCGGTGTTTGTCTATGCCACACTGATGTTTATCTACAGTTGGAAGTTGGCACTGGTGACACTGATTTCGATTCCACCGTTTCTGATCTTGACGTTCGCCTCGACGCCATTTTTGAAAAAGATGTCGCGGGAGATCTTCAATGCCTCAAACGATGAAAATAGTTATCTGATCGAAGCTCTCAATGGGGTGCGGACGGTCAAATCGATGGCGGTGGAGAAGTCCGTACGCTGGAATTGGGAAGAGCGTTTAAATAAAGAAATCAAGCATACCTATCGCGGCCAAATTATGGGGATTAAAATCCAGATGATTAGCTCGACGATTAATACCATCAGTAGTACCGCACTAATTTGGATTGGGGCATCATTAGTGATTTCTGGTGAATTTACGATCGGTCAATTATTCGCTTTTAATATACTCTCAGCCAATGTGATTAGTCCTTTCCGGCGGTTGGCCGGACTGTGGAATAGCTTGCAAGAAGTCGGAATTGCGATCGAACGCTTGTGCGATGTGATCGAATCTAAACCAGAGGAAAATCGCGACGATCCTCGTCAAGATCTCGGCAAACTGCAAGGTTATGTCAAATTTAGAAATGTTACTTTTCGCTATAACAAAGATGTCGATACTAATATCCTCGAAAATATTAATTTTGAGATTCAGCCAGGGCAAACAATCGCTTTAGTCGGACGCAGCGGTTCTGGTAAAACTACGCTCGCCAAGTTGATTTTAGGACTCTATCAACCAACTAGTGGCTCGATCGACATCGATGGCAAGGATTTGTCAACTATTGCCTTACACTCCTTGCGATCGCAAGTAGGCGTGGTCGATCAAGATACATTCTTATTCGGTGGTACTGTCAAGGAAAATATCACATTAGCCAAACCAGGTGCTAGTTCTACTGAAATTCATCGTGCTGCCGAACTAGCTGGTGCTGATGAATTTATTAATAAGATGCCGATGCGTTATGACACTGAAATTGGTGAAGGTGGCAGTATGTTATCTGGGGGGCAACGTCAACGACTGGCGATCGCCCGCGCCTTATTAAATAATCCCCGCTTGCTAATTTTTGATGAAGCAACTAGTAGTCTGGATACCGAATCCGAACAAATTATTCAAAACAACTTAGAGAAAATTCGCCGAGATCGGAGCACGATTATTATCGCCCACCGTCTCTCTACCGTCCAAAATGCAGATCTGATTTTAGTGCTCGATAAAGGCGTATTAATTGAGAGTGGTAACCATCAGCAACTAATGGCAAAACGCGGTAAATATTATCACCTCAATCAGCAGCAAATAGCCACCATTCAAGAGTAATTACAGCTACTTAGATCGATCTAAAAATTTAGTAAATGTTCCTATGATTGCCAATCAGTCCACCTCACCACTTATTAAAATATTTGTAGTTGACGATCTGCGCGTAGTCAGAGAAAAAGTTAAGCTACTCCTCCACCCACATCGAGATCTTCAGATCGTGGGTATCGCCACAGATGGTGATTGGGCGATCGAGCAACTCGAATATTTACAGCCCGATATTATCCTCCTCGATCTGGATATGCCTAAGCTCGATGGTTGGGAAACAGCACGGATTATCGGCCAAAAATACCCTCACATTGATGTCGTTATTTTGAGTAGTTCTCCCGACGATCGCTCGCGTCGATCGGCTATTTCCTGTATCAAGGAATTTATTCCTAAAAGTGAGATCGATGCCATCGCTCAAAAAATCCGTACTGTACGAGATCGCACCCTAAGTACTAATCCTTTGGTACTTGCTCGCCCAGCTAGAGTCGATCACCCAGATGGGCAAATTGGTAAGATCGATCGGCCTCTAGATCGGGATAATTTTAGCGATAGTTCACCCAGCCAGTTATTTACGTCGATTGCTAATACTACCCTCACCAAACTCGATGATTGGTCGAATTCTGCCAAAGAATTAATCGATATGATGCCGCTCCCGTGGACGCGCGGATTATTGTATTTTCTGGTAATATTTTTGGGGATTTCGATTCCGTGGTCGTGTTTGTATCGGATGGATGAAATCGGGATTGCGCGCGGGAGATTGGAAGCCAAAGGCTATACGGTCAAGCGGGAAGCCGATATTGAAGGGAGTGTCGCCGTCTTGAAAGTTTACGTTAAAAAGGGCGATCTCGTCACCACCGGACAAGTGATCATGGAACTCGATGCTCGCAATGTCCGCGAACAAATTTCCCAAAATCAACTCAAACTAAATGGCCAACAGCAACAATTGGATCGACTAGTCGCGATCAAAAATCAGGTTGGATTGGGTACTGCTGCCCAACAACAGCAAAATCAAGCCCAACTCCTAGAAAAACAATCTCAAATTGCCCAAGCGCAACAAAGTCTCGCCACCCTAGAGTCCAATTCTCACAATCAAATCGCGGAGAAATTAGCGCAACTCAACCAAGC
>NZ_JANNDR010000501.1:0-2973 GCF_031378165.1 Chamaesiphon sp. OTE_75_metabat_556 | reverse complement strand
GGGAGTGGCAGCAGGAGCATTACAACTAGCGATTTGATTGTTATATACCCAGCCTTTGGAATTATCCGCCATTTGGATTTGGATAAAGGCATCTTGTTCCGATCGATAGACGACCTTGGTACCGCGTGCCAAATTGACCTGAATTTTGGCATCGCGCTGGGGCGCAGAGCGAACGCGAGTCGTCGGCAGATCGGTCGGTGTCGCAATCCGACATAGCTCGGAGCGAACATCGGTCGCAAAATCTTGACGATCGAATATGCCCCGACTAAACCAGACAAAACTACCGATTGCCGCCAAGATTGCTGATACACCACCAATTAGCGGCACCAAAATCTGTCCTGGGCGGCTGCCAGCCGTCGGCGGCAGGGTATTAGGACGAGTCATCACCGCTGGTGACGCCACAACAGTAGCTTGTGAGTCAAGACTGTGGGTGGGGAATTGCACAGAAGTAGCACCTGGGGGCACAATCCCACTAATCAGTCCTCTAACCGCCCTGAGAGCTTCTTCAGCCGTATGATAGCGATCTTTGAAGTGATAGCGGGTCATCCGCTGGAGAATGGCAATCAACTGGGGATTGGCGATGGTAAGGTGTTCCCACTTGAGTTCGCCAGTGCCATCATCAGCAGGGAGATCGTAGGGATTGATGCCAGTCAGGGCTTGAATCCCGATCGTCCCCAGGGAGTAGAGATCGCTATTGGGGCGCGGATTGCCAGAGGCTTGCTCGATCGGCATATAGCCTGGAGTGCCAATTGCCACCGTCGAGGTATTTTGGCCGTGGACTAGTTGCCGCTCGCGGACTTGTTTGATCGCACCAAAATCAATCAAGATCAACCGCCGATCGAGATTGCGGCGCATAATATTATCGGGTTTGATATCGCGGTGAATTACCTTTTGACCGTGAATGAACACCAGAATCTCTAAAATCTCTTGCAGCAGTTGGATGACTTGGGAATCGCTCCATTTGGTGCCATGAGTTAGCTCGGTCGAGAGCGGATGTCCGGGGACATATTCTTGAACTAAATAAAATTCTTGTTGTTCTTCAAAATAGGCTAGTAAGCGGGGAATCCGATCGTGATTGCCGAGCTGTTGTAAGACGATCGCTTCTTTTTCAAAAAGTTTGCGGGCGATGTCTAGTACCGATCGATCCGTACTAGCTGGTTTGAGATGTTTGAGTACGCATTTCGGATGGCCTGGTAAGTGCAAATCTTCGGTAATATAAGTCTGCCCAAATCCCCCGACACCCAAAACTTGAAGTACACGATAGTGTCCTGCTAATAACTGACCGATCATTGAATCATCCTATCTCCTCAGATATCTCAACTTTACCCTGCTTATTGACTAATTGACGAGAACTGGCAATTTTCAGCAGGACTATGGATCGACCCAGTAAACATTCTCCATTTGGTACTGAACCGATCGGGTACGAACTAGTTCCCAAGTGTCCTATGAGATCATCTGCTGAATTTGCGCGATCGCCCAACCAGGGCAACCACGTTGAATTGTGGAGACTTTGCGATTGATCTCTTGCCCTAGCGCATTTTTCAATACTTCGGTATGGACGATCGTATCGCCTTCGTGCAGATATTTAGCCAATACATCAACAGCCTTACTTTTGAGGGCTGCTTGGCGTTGGGGCAGCGATAGCAACGATCGATCTAGCATGGGTGATGCAGGGGGTATCGCGCTGGTCTGGTTCGTTGGTGGGTCGATCGGTAGCTGCGGTGGTGCTGGCGGCTCGATCGGTACTGGTGATACTGTTGGTGGTGACACATCCTCCTCTACGGTACTGCCGCTCAGTAATTCGCCGATATTGTAAATACCTTCAATTCGATCGATATCTTCGGCATCTTCAGTATTAAAAGTATTGAGATATGACTCTAAATCAACATCTTCATATTCTTCACCCAGATCGACTTGGGTCTTGGCGGTCGGATTCACACTGGTAATCGTCGAACTTACGGCTCCAGGCACTTTCGCTGATGCGGGTGGCACCGAGCCGGAAATTGGCACTTCGATCGCGATATTTTGTTCGGATTGTCGCTCGAATTCCAGCGGTAATGATGGATGATTCGCGCGAATTTGCTGCCGATCTAATAGTAATAATTGAGATGTTGTTAAAGATTTTGGTTCGGTACGGGGTGTCGATTTAGATTCGAGCCAAACTACATAATCTTCAGGTTCGATCTCGATTTCACCGCGTTCGGTGCGAATGATAAAATTACCCTGCTTAGGTTGTAAATCGCGGATTGAATACCACTTACCTTTGGTGAAAGTTAAGACATTGATGGGTGGATTGGGGACATTGAGCTGATAGCGTTTATTGTGCCACCATACTTTCCACAGTTCGATCGCCTCAGTATATTTAAGTCGATAGCCGTCAGGAACATCATAATAATGATGCTCGCTAAATTCGGGATGCGCCGATTTTTGCTTGGTAATAAATCCGACCGTGTGTGCCGCTTGAATAATTCTAGATGTGTAAGTAGATTTTTTCGCTAGTAGCACCTTGCGCTGCCATTGATTTACTTGTTTGCTAATCCCGATCAATTGACTATCGCGATCGCTTAGTCTAATCGATGTTTCTGTGTATTCTAACTTTAAATCCGGGCTGGAGATAAACTGCTTGTGACCCCGAACAAAATAGTCAATAATCTTAGCTAACTCTGCTGTTGCGAGTTGTGAATCTTGAGACTCAGGGGCAGCGGGGGGGCGATCTCCGCCACCAACAGGGAGGGAATTTGGTTCTGTCATAGGGTCACACCAGCCAACATTTTGCTCTATGGGGGTTCAAATACAACTTGGATGCTCGCGCAGTGAAATAACTACCGTTTAGATTCATCTACTGTGGAGCTACATCTTTGTATCCCACATTCTATCCAGTCAAATTTGTGATTGGTCAGTGGATCGGACGATTTTGAGCATTTTGACTGAGATAAAATATGCAATGACGTGATGATCGCGACTGGCCGTGAC
>NZ_JANNDR010000495.1:0-7550 GCF_031378165.1 Chamaesiphon sp. OTE_75_metabat_556 | reverse complement strand
GGCAGACACTTTTAATAGGCTGGCAAGATGGGGTAAAGCGATATTACTGGCGATCGGGATTTCGGGTTTTTTGCGGATGTGCAGTTCTCTCCACCCAACACCAGCTTTGGCATTGTCCTGAATCCGCTGAATTTTGGCGATTTCCTTATCAACTTTGTCAGCGAGTCGATCGGAAATCAACTCAAATTGTCGCCAATCGTCTTCCGCCAGCGTTAATTCACTCCCAGACAGCGATCGATTATTGAGTGCTGGTACCACCGCACAGATCGATGGCAAACTGTAGAGAATATCGCTAGGATTAACTGCTGCGACGGGACTAATCCACAAGATTAGTTGCTGAGACTTTGTATATTGAGCGCGAGTTTTGGGGCGAGCATTCAGGACATGCCAATCGGAGCCACGGAGGTTAATGGTAGTATCTTTTTCAAATGAATCTGGGAGATTGTTGACTGCTATTTGGGTGACACCAAGCGACTCATCAGTTGTATCATCAATGAATGTGACTTCGATATTGAGACTGAATGTTGTCATGAATTTGTAAATATGTCTAGGGTAATAATTAGTGAAAATCAACGGTCGTAGCTAGAATAAATTTCCGATCGAAACATGGAGTTTTGTAACAGCAGTAATGGGCTGTGTCATCTTGGGAAAATGCACTCAAATTACGGCTAAATCTTAATTAGTTGATCGTCTACAAGATCGGATCGATTAAGCAGAGTCGAGCCAACTCAGATCGTGGTAATTAATCCGCATGACTGGATTGAGTGAAGCTAATACTTGTTGTCCGTAAATACGCCTGTCGATCCGATTGTCAAAGATAGCCACGATGCCTTGAGACGATCGCATCGGATCGATCGCCCGATGCAAAATCCTTAAGCCCGTTGGTAATAAATACAGTCGAAACCAGTCTTGGCGTTGTTGTTTGTAAACAGCGACCTTCGCGGCAACTAAGGGATCTTCGAGGGACGGAATCGGCAAAGTGGCAATTATCATTAATTGTGGTGTTGGCAAATCGTCTTGATGTTGTTGCCAAAAATCCCAGCCACAGACGAGGATATTTGACTCATCAAGGTCGAACCGATCGACTTGCACCCTTCGACCCCATTCAGCGGCGAGCAGGGCGGCTAATTGAGCTTTGAGAGGGGTATCTTGAATCAGAATCACCACGAATTTTGGCCGACCGTGAGTGAGATTTAATAAGTGTTGAATTTCGGCAACTAATATGGGCTGAAATTTACTAGTATTGGGCATTGGCATCCAGCGGGGCATGTATAGCTTAAACCGATGTTTGTGCCGATCGAGGGGGAATTTCACTGAGGTCATTTCACCTAAACCTAGTTCTTGGCGATAGCCGATCGCTTTAGCAGTTAGATCGACAGCACTGGTAATCAAGATTGATGCTTGACGTTGCCAAATTGGGGCGAGTTGGGCAACTAGATCTGTGGGCGTAATTGCCAGCGAAAAGTTGCCGCGCAGTCGATCGATTTGTGCCCAGACTAAACGATCGCTCGGCTGGGAAAATGCTTGATAAAATTGCTGCCAGTTGACCGGCAATGGCTGCTCGATCGATTTAGATAAAGACTCGATGAGTGCGATATCTTCAGGCTCTAATAAGTAACAATTGTATGGATTGGAGGGACGCTGCCATAAAGCCGCTAGTAACTGAATTTTGACCTCCAGAACGCGCTCCCAAATAGTTGCTGGTTGAGTCGTTCGCCAGATATCCCAGTCTCGATCTTCGAGCCTAACGGTAAGTAATGCTCGCGCCCAAGTTTCGAGATCGTCAGCACCATCGACGATCGTCGGGATGCCGCTGACTGAATCGGGATGCTGCAACTGTAGCCACAACCACGATCGCGGATCGATCAGCCACAAGCCCTCAAATCCCGACGGTGGTGGCTCATCGCCGCAATACAATGGCTTGGCGGTACCCAGCCACTGTTGGAGTTGGGGCAATTCTCTAGCGAGTAGATCGGCTTGGAACTGTGTTGGGATGGCGATAATCACCAGAGATTCAGTCCAGAGTAGAGCTGGAATTAGATAACTGAGTCGATATTTCCCTGCTTGGCGGTGCGTAGCGATCCCAGTTTGAATCAGTGCCGATGTCGATAAGCGCAAGGCGCGCGCGACAATTCGCGCCATTGTCAGTTGATGGTTCCAATCAGCGAAGCTTTGTTGATTTCGCAACAGATCGCGCAGAATAGCATGAGTGGTAACTTCGAGTGGTGGGGACATGAGTCGGTGGCGCAGCCTATGGGAGCGAGCGTCGCGCCGAGCGGGGATGCTGTTGTTGATTGTAAGCTGTTTATTCGGCGATCGGCAGCAGTGAGGTTGGGGATTGACTCTATTCTCCAACTGCAAAGATTGCGATCTGGCTGCATCGAACGTTACGATAGAAATGTCGATCTTAAATTTTCATTAAAAATATCGGCACTAAGTTTTATGTACGTTATGGACTCTAGTCCATCTGCTATTGAGTAACAACCTTCTCTAAATCTGACGAGCTAGTCTCCCCAGAAAGAGGGGGCTAGGAGGTTTTATGCTGAGTCGCGAAGGTTCGATCGAATTGTCCGAAATCACTGACTTAAATCAACTCAAGTCAGAACTAAATCATTTACCAGCGGTAGATGTCGGTGACTATATCAGCGAGTTACCAGGCGATCGACGGGCGATCGCCTTTCGCTTGTTATCTAAAGGTTGCGCGATCGCGGTATTTGAATATCTGCCGACGGAAATTCAAGAAGAATTGATCGAATCCCTCCACAATACTCAAGTTTGTCAGCTCATCGAAGCGATGCGTCCCGACGATCGGGTGGCACTGTTTGACGAGCTACCAGCAGGTGTTGTCAAACGCTTATTACCCCAGCTCAGTCACGAAGAACGGGCAGCGACAGCGACGATTATCGGCTATCCCGAAGGCACGGCGGGACGGGTGATGACGACAGAATATGTGCGACTGCGCCAAGGTTTGACTGTCGGCGAAGCTTTAGCCAAGATGAAACAAAGCGATCGCGATAAGGAGACGGTGTATTATGCTTATGTCACCGACGATCGGCGCAAGTTACTGCAAGTAGTTTCCCTTCGCCAATTGGTATTTACGCTTCCAGATACGCCAATTACTGATATTGCTAGCGATCGCGTAATTAAAGCGTATACCGAAACGCCCCAAGAAGATGTCGCACGGCAAATGCAGCGGTATGACTTGATTGCCGTGCCGGTAGTCGATCGTGAGGATCGATTAGTGGGGATTATCACGATCGATGATGTCGTCGATATCTTGCAAGAAGAAGCCACCGAAGACATCCAAAAACTCGCGGGGGTTGCTGGTGGTGAAGATTCTTCCCTATCATCACCCTGGAGCAAACTGCAAAATCGCCTCCCCTGGTTGTTGGGAATTATGGCACTATATATCGGTGCTTCTAGTTCGATCGCCCCATTCCAAGACACGATCGCCAAAATCCCCGTGCTGGCTGTGATTATGCCGCTGTTTTCCAATACTGGTGGTGCCGTTGGGACTCAAGCTCTGACTGTCACCATTCGATCGCTCGGCGTCGGTGAAGTGACACCTGGAGATACGCTCAAAATTCTTGGCAAAGAGGTGCTCGCAGGGCTAGGAACAGCAATTGGACTGGGATTTACGATGATCGTACTTGCCCTGATTTGGACGCCACCTACCGAACGCTGGGTGGCCGTGGTAGCAGGTTTAGTCATGGCGGCCAATTCAGTAATTGCCGTGACATTGGGCACGTTGCTACCGATGGGATTCAAACGCATCAATGTCGATCCAGCTTTAATTAGCGGGCCATTAGTTACGACACTACTAGACACGATCGGTTTTATTATATTTCTATCCTTGATTACCCTTTCCGTCAATGTCTGGCATTTGTAGACTACATCTCCAAAGATTTTTGGTTAAAATTCTAGCTTCGAGCAAAATCGAACTGAATTGCTGCTGTCAGCTTATAATGTCTATAGAATTGAGGTTTAGTTATGAGTCCTTACACACATGTTTTGATTTGGCTAGTAAAGGGCAGTGACAACTTGAGTCAAGCAGCAAAACAGGCAATTGAAGATGAGAAAAATAGCCTACATCTGAGTATTGCTAGTTTGTGGGAAATGACAATTAAAATGACTTTGGGTAAGCTCCAACTAGGAATGTCAATCGATCGAATAGTGGAGTCCTATATCTTGCCTAGTGGAATGGAAATCATCCCAATTCACCTCAATCATTTATTAGTTTTACGGGATCTACCTTTACACCATCGAGATCCTTTCGATCGACTGCTGATTTCCCAATCACAATCGGAAAAATTGACTTTGGGATCAGGAGATCGAGTGTTTGGCGATTATCCAGTCCAAATTCTCTGGTAGTTCGCGATGTTAACTACGAAATAGCCACTCATGGCTGAGATGATGTTGTTTACAAAAAAGATTGGACATTCGTTCCTACTCCCTATCCCCTACACCCTAGAAAATGACCTGGACGCGCCGACATATCCTATCCTTGGCAGACTTTACCCCAGCGGAGTATGATACCGTCCTCCAGACCGCCAATAGCTTCCAGGGCGTGTTAGCTCGCGGTGCAGTCAAGAAAGTCCCGACGCTCCAGGGACGAGTCGTTGCCAATCTGTTTTTTGAGTCTTCCACGCGCACCCGCAGTAGTTTTGAATTAGCCGCCAAACGCCTCTCTGCCGACACCCTCAATTTTGCCGCAGCGACTTCCTCGCTCACCAAGGGCGAAACCATTCTCGATACTGCCAAAACCTATCTGGCGATGGGTGCGGACTTAATGGTGATCCGGCACAAGCAAGCGGGAGTGCCCCACGCGATCGCCGCCGAACTCGATACAATGGGCGTAAAGGTAGGAATTCTCAATGCTGGCGACGGCCAACACGAACACCCGTCTCAAGCCTTATTAGATTTACTGACAATTTGCGAGACGATCGATCCTAGCAATCCCCGCTTATCCTTACTAAAGGACAAGAAAATCGCGATCATCGGTGATATCTTACATTCGCGGGTGGCGCGATCGAATATCTGGAGTCTGACGGCTAGCGGTGCCCAAGTGCATCTCGTCGCGCCACCAACTTTACTTCCGGCTGAATTTGCCGACTATTGCCAAGCCCCAAGAGTCGGAATCGATAAGTCCAATTTATTCGTACATTGGCAACTCGAACCAGCCCTCAAAGATGCCGATTTTGTGATGACATTACGGCTCCAACAAGAGCGGATGACCGACCATTTATTACCTAGTTTGCGCGAATATCATCATCACTATGGCATCACCCGCGAGCGGCTGAAATTGTGTCATCCCGATGTCAAAATTCTCCATCCCGGCCCGACTAATCGCGGTGTCGAAATCACCTCCGATCTGATGGACGATCCAGTTTTGAGCCTGATTTCCCAGCAAGTTACCAATGGGGTGGCGATGCGGATGGCATTACTATATTTGATGGGAAATACCAAAGACTTTAAATTAATTGAGAATTGAGAATTGCGGATGCGCGCACGCCTTTGTTTCCCGACGGTTTAGCGCACCAAGCAGATAACTGGGTTGTTAGGATCGGAGTCTGCTTGTTAACTAGAAATCGCCGCTAGTCAGCGTAAAGTTGTGGGTAGATGCTCGCTCGATCTAGCGATGTGGGCTGGACGTAAAGATCGAAAATCTAGGTTAGACTAATAAAACCAAATGGTAGCAACAGATGATAACTGAAAATTATTTAAAAATCGAGAAACAACGCGATCGATTGGTAGCTAGTTATCAGGCTTTACCCGAACTCGATCGAACGATCGTCCAATTATTTTCGGTCATCTATACACCCATCACCCGCGCGCTCTGTTTGGATTGCCTGCTGTTGGCTGAGATCTGGGGCGATCAGCCTTGGCAATTAGCGACGCTCAAGCCTTATCTCGATCGATTAGTGGCTAACGATCTGCTGATCCCCCAGGCCAAAAATACCCTCCAAATTAATCCCCTCCTAGCCGAAATTGCCACTCGTGACGCGATCGCTGCTGGCAAGTTATCGATCATGGCACAAATAGTCGTAGCCAAGTTACCGATTACTACTTTTAAATTAGGTGGGATCCGTCAATTTGAAAATCATGGCGAATTTGTCCGAGAAATTCGATTGGGTCTGTATCATAACAATCCAGTCTTTATTAAAGAACAATTCGATGATTATTACAATGGTTACTTTCGATCTTCAGATCCCCTCCCCCCGCAACAACTCTGGCACCAAGTCTGTAATAATCCCTTCGATTCTGACTGGCTGGCCACTCTAAATCCAGAGTTAGCAACAACGATCTGGATCGACATTCTGGATTATTCACTAGAGCATTTGACCTGCGCCGATCGCGCTTTTACCGCACTGGAAAATGCCGTCGAAAACCTCACCCAACCGCTGACGCCAGAGCTGCGTATCCAACTGATCGAGCAACTCTTTTTGCGCGGTCGAGTCGCTGCGGGGAAACACATACTCGATACTTTTCCCGCCACTTGGAGAGAACGAACCGCCGACCTATGGGGCTGGTGGTACTTCTTTCAGGGCGAAGATCGACTGGCGATCGAGGCATACGATCGCGCGCTCAAAGCATATAAGAAAGAGCATGGTAAGCGGAAAATTTACTTTCATACCGCGAGTGGTTTATTTTGGATTTTTGCCTTGCTCCGACAGGGTGAAGGTGCAGATTTGCGGTCGGCATTAGAACATACCAAAATGGCGATCGCCGATCGAACATGGCTGAGTTCGACTTATAGCGTGTTAGAAAATGCGATCGAATTGCAACTCGGACAACCGCAGCGGCGGGAGATGATTCTGCGTGCTATCCCGCTCCCCAATCATCACAGTATCGAAATTTTAGTTCGCGCTCTATGTATTCAATGGGTTGATAAAACTTCAATGAATAAGTTATCGACTCAGCTCCTTGAAGAATTTTATACCCAGGCAGAATCGTCTGGCTATCGGTGGTTGGCAATGGAAGCCGCTGGGATTTTATCCCACCTCAATCCGACGGAAAAGTTCCAAAGTTTTTATCAGAAACAAACTACCGCCCTCCAAAAAGAGATCGGTGTCACCAGTCTGGCCAAATTAATTCAACCCAAAGAGCCGTGGGAAATCTCGCTCAACGCGCTGACAAATCTGCACCAGAAAACTACTGCGATCCCCGCCGAACGCGCCAGCAATAGTCAAAGACTGGCCTGGACGATAACGATGTACGGTAGTAATAGTTGGATGTTGCAACCACGCGAACAAAGTATCAATGCCAAAGGTGAATGGGGCAAAGGGCGAAATATTGCCCTCAAACGCTTGAAAAGTCACAATGAGTTTACTTATCTGACGCCGCAAGATCTTCAGGTGTGCAAACACTTGAAAAGTTATAATTCGAGCAGTTGGGGTGGTACTGAATATCGATTTGAAGATCGCGCCATTCTCTCATTGATCGGGCATCCCTTAGTATTTTGGGAAAGCAATCATTTAACTCGGATTGAAGTAGTTAAAGGCGAACCAGAGCTGACGATTAGAGCCATCAAAGGCGATAAAATCGTCCTG
>NZ_JANNDR010000485.1:0-2313 GCF_031378165.1 Chamaesiphon sp. OTE_75_metabat_556 | reverse complement strand
GGACTTAAACCTTGCCAGTCGCTCATCCAACTCGGTGTAAACGCATGGATAATGTGGTGTCCCTCTGGAGCCAAACTCGGATCGAGCAAAGTCGGAATCGACACAAAAATCGTCCCTTCTGGCTCCTCCATCTGCGTCCAGTCTTCGAGCAAGACGTGGTGACACTCTGTCCCCGCAGGTAAAACATCCGCTGTGACGCCTAAATGCAGACTCAAAAAAGCGGGCGACTTCTGATAACGTTCCTGCCATTTGCGCTCCTTGGCGGGCATCTCTGCGGCTGGCAGTAGTTGCTCGAAGGTATCCCAGCGAGTAGCATTCGAGACAATTTTCCGAGCGCGAAAAGTTTTGCCGTTTGCTAGTTCGACACCAACAGCTTGACCACGTTCGGTGATAATTTTCGTCACCCGCGATTGATAATGAATTTTGCCGCCAGCTTTCTCTAAACCGGAAACTAGCTTTTGAGCGATTTGCCCGACGCCACCCTTGGGGTAATTAATACCACCATAATGTCGATCTGAAAATACCATCCCCGCATTAATCATCGGGGTCATTTCCGCAGGTACCACCGACCAGATATAGCACTCCATATCAATGAACTTGAGCACATCGGGATCTTTGATATATTTACGGGCAATGTCACCGACATTTAAGGGTAAATACTTAACCAAACCCAGACAGGCGGATGGATGTTGGAAAAACACGCGAGTCAGATAGCGCAACTCTTCGAGCGACAACAAATCCATCGCATTCAGACAATTAAATACCTGCCAACACTCATCATAAAACTTTCTAATCCCCTGAGCTTCATGGGGGAATTTGGCGAATAGCTCTTGTAAAAACCGTTCGTAATCCTGATGAACTTTGATATCTAATTTGTCGGGTAAATGATACTGCACCTGCACGGGATCGGGAATTGTCTCGATACTTTCTCCCACTGCTGCCAGTGCCCGCGTCAACAAATTGGTGGTACCTTGCTTGCCAAAGCCAAAAATCATCGAAGCTCCGACATCAAATCGATAGCCCTCGCGATCGAAATAACCCGCACTCCCCCCAGGAATCAGATATCGCTCCAATACCAGCACCTTTGCACCCTTAGCCGCTAACTGAGTCGCCGTCACCAATCCACCAATGCCCGAACCGATAATAATGGCATCAAAGTTAGTTCGATCGTCCAGCAATGCGTCAGCTTTAGTAGTAGCACTCACAGTCATAAATGAATCTTAAAAAAATCTAAAACGTCATACTCTCCTCGATTTTACCTCCTTTTCCCCATAACCTGAAGCCTAAACTCACTTGTTGAGCCAAATTAGTGCCGATTAATTGGGGGTGCGGCGAAAGCAACTGGACTCAATCTTCCCGCCCAGATCAATCTCCCCACCACAGCTTGGTAGACTTAAATATTGTCACGATCGATTGCGGCGCAGACAATTAGGCTATTATTCTTGGTTCGCTCGCCATTCGATCGCTGTGTCTCTTGAATTAGGACGGGAGATTGAGCTATCGATCGAACATTATCGCGACTGCTATGTTTGCCCTTAACAAAAAATACTGCTATTTCACACTACTGTTATTTGCAATAGAAGTAGGTATTGCGATATTTATCCATGACGGTTTTATCCGTCCTTTCATTGGGGATGTCCTAGTAGTTATTCTCATTTATTGCTTCGTTAAAACGTTCTGCAAGATTCGATCGACTACTGCGGCCATGTCGGTTTTGGCGTTTGCTGGGACGATCGAGATCCTGCAATCCTTTAATCTGGTGCAGATCTTAGGATTGCAAAATAACAAAATCATGGCTGTGGCGATCGGGAGTACGTTTGATTGGAAAGATTTGCTAGCTTATGCGATCGGGACGATCATCATTTTATGGCTAGAGAATAGTAACAACTTGGATCGATCGAGATAAAACTTCAAATTAAAATTGTTATTCAATTTAGAATTGTTTGCCTAAAGATCGTCGATCTTTAGACAAAGCCAATGCCTGAAATTTCCGACCCAACGGCTAATAGCCACCACCATTAGAATTAATCGTCTGTCCGGTAATCCATTGGGCGTCATCTGTTGCCAGCCAACCAATTAGCCTAGCTGCATCTTCTGGCTTACCCCAGCGTCCTTGGGGATTGGCGGCGCGAATGAATTCAGATAGTTCGCTATCAGCCCAGCCCGTATCGGTCGCACCAGGATTGACCGTATTGACCGTAATTCCCCTCGGCATCAGATGAGCGGACAAACTCAGCGTCAGTTGTTGCAAAGCACCTTTGGAAGCAACGTAGGCTAGCTCACCAGGCATAGGTGCCAACTGTTGTCCAGAAG
>NZ_JANNDR010000476.1:0-1586 GCF_031378165.1 Chamaesiphon sp. OTE_75_metabat_556 | reverse complement strand
CCGGCAGTTAGAACAGCCCCAGGGTTTTGGCGAACACGGTGGGGTTTGCTGCTGACATCACCCCAACTACCACACCGCAATTATGTTTCATAAAGTTACGTCCCACTTGCCCAGAACTGTTGGCTAATCCGTTTGGGTGCTGGTCATTAGCTGATTTCAGTAGTAATAATGCCGAATTAATTGCGCCGCCAGCTACGACAACGATGTCACCGCGAAACAGTTTGACTTCACCATCTACTTCAGTCTCTACCGCAGTAATTTCTCGACCAGAATCACTGGTATGCAGACGGAGAACTGTGGCTGAAGTCAGGAGCGTGACATTTGGATATTCGATGGCTGGGCGCACGGTCATGACTTCGGCATCGGCTTTGGCATGAAGTAGACAGGGATGCCCATCGCAGGTTTCGCAGCGGATACACTCACTCAAAAACCGCTGTGCTTCGTTGAGTTTGATCGACATCGGCAGATAAAACGGGTGCAAGCCTTTAGCCGCCAGATCGTTGCTGACTGCTTGAATGCGCGGTTCGTGACTGATGGCAGGATAGGCATATTCTCCAGTCGTCCACGGCTCGGTGGGATCTAGACCTCGCCTACCATGCACATTGTAAAGTTGTTCGGCTTGAGTATAGTAGGGTTCAAAATCTGCGTACTTGAGGCACCATTCGGGAGAGATGCCACCTTTGTGGACGATCTCATCAAATTCTCGCTCTCGCGCCCTAAACAGAGTGCCGCCATAAAATTTGGTATTCCCACCCACCCAATAACCCGTGGCAGGTTTGAGATCTTGTTAGTCTTTGTCTACCCAGGTTTCGGCGTTGAAGTAGCGACCTTTGGCGGTGACGGCAGTTGGATTCCAGTTATCTTTTTCTCTAGGAAGAAAGGTACCGCGCTCCAAGATCAGGATGTTTTTACCACTGGGGGCAAGGCGATGGGCAAGGGTGCCACCACCTGCTCCGGTGCCGATGATGATGATATCGTAGTGTCTGTCGATCGTGTGCATGTGTTTGTGGGTGGCAGATTTTTGAGATAATTAGTGCGAGTGTCTCGGTCTGAGCAACTGAGCCGACGCAAACGTCGTTTAAGGGATGAAAGAAACTTTGGTTGGGTATGCTCTAGTTTCATTCTTTAACCCAACCTACAGATCTACGCGAACTATTTAAATTGGTATGGTGAATGAAAGAAACTTTGGTTGGGCATGTTGGGTTTCATTCTTCTGCTTGGTGCGCTTCCATGGTCGGGAAACCCGACCGGAGCGCATCCGCAACCCAACCTACAGATCTTTAAAGCCCCATTGGAAAGGGGGTTGGGGGATTTAGATCCCAAACGAAGTCCAACAGACTTGTGTATACACCGTAGCCCAAGCTTGGGAGCAGTGCGCGCTCGTTGGGAAACCCGACGGTATAGCGCAACAATAGAGGGGTTGGGGGTGAGGGCTAGATTAGTGGATTATAAAGTCCGATCGATTATCTCTAACTCCCCGACTTGGCGAACTATGTTCCAGTGGGTGCGCTCGGCTGTCCGCCAGAAGTCTAGATCGACTCTAGCATCACCAACCTTGATATTGGTGAGTTGCAGATCGGGCAACC
>NZ_JANNDR010000473.1:0-4835 GCF_031378165.1 Chamaesiphon sp. OTE_75_metabat_556 | reverse complement strand
TCGATATTTACTAGCATAAACCCGCCCCTACGGTCGATCGATCGAATTTATGATGGCGTATATTTATAGATATGTAGGGGCGGGTTTATGCTAGAAATTCTCGCAGTACCAACAGATCCAAACAAACCCGCCATCCTCACTAATATCTATCGCTCGATCTCAACCAACTTGAAACTGTGCCGTAATCCGTTTCATCGCCTCCTCCACATTCACCCGACTATTAAACGCCGAAATTCGGAAATAACCCTCACCCGCAGCCCCAAACCCCGAACCAGGCGTACCGACAACATGACAATTCATCAACAGCTTATCAAAGAAATCCCAGCTCGATAACCCATTCGGCGTTTTTACCCACACATAGGGCGCATTCGTCCCGCCATATACCTGCAAACCCGCCGCTGTCAGTTGATTACGAATAATCTGGGCATTCTCCATATAAAACCCAATTAAAGCCTTAACTTGTGCCTTCCCAGTCTCAGAATAAACCGCCTCCGCACCCCGTTGGACGATATAGGAGACACCATTAAATTTCGTCGATTGGCGACGGTTCCAGAGCTGCCAGAGTTCGACATCGCTACCATCGGCGGCTTTAGCTGTCAGGGTTTTGGGTACGACTGTCAGCGCGCACCGAGTTCCGGTAAAGCCAGCATTTTTGGAGAACGATCGAAACTCGATCGCACAATCCCGCGCCCCATCAATTTCATAAATTGAATGCGGTAAGCTCGGATCGGTAATAAACGCCTCATAAGCCGCATCAAAGAAGATAATCGAGCCATGCGTTTTGGCATAGTCCACCCAGGCTTGGAGATGCGCACGGGTAGCTGTCGCGCCAGTTGGATTATTTGGGAAACACAAATAGATCAGATCGACTTTGTGGCTGGGAATCTGCGCGGTAAAGTCATTCTCAGCGGTAATCGGCAGATAAACCAAGCCCGCATACTCGCCTTTGTCATTAGCATCGCCTGTATTCCCCGCCATCACATTGGTATCGACATAAACGGGGTATACAGGGTCGGTAACGGCGATCGTGTTGTCGTGTCCGAAAATGTCGAGAATGTTGCCACAATCGCATTTAGAACCATCGGAGATGAAGATTTCGGAGGCATCGATCGCGCATCCCCGCGCCTGAAAGTCATGAGTCGCGATCGCTTCACGCAACCAAGCATAACCCTGTTCGGGGCCATAACCTTTGAACTTATCCCGATCGCCCATATCTTCGATCGCTTGAGTCATCGCCGTCCGACAAGCCTCTGGCAAAGGTTCAGTGACATCCCCAATTCCCAACCGGATGATTGGTGCGTCAGGATTGGCTTGAGCGTAAGTATTGACGCGCCGCGCGATTTCGGGGAACAGGTAGCCAGCTTTGAGTTTGAGGTAGTTATTATTAATAGTTGCCATAATATCTAAATATTTCAGTCGCAAATCTTCATTCAACAGCTTACCGCAACACCCAGCCGGAAATTAATCCCCCGCCGAAAACCTTCAGTCCCACTGTGATCGATGCAAAACGGGGCGAAGGCTAGCCACCGCCAACCTTCACCCCGTTATTTTTAGCTTCAGATTAATCGACAGCTAAAAATACCACCGATTTTATTTAACTCAGCTCAATCTAGTTCTTGTTGATGTTAGCCAATTTCTTTCTCATCCGGAAAGCTGCGGTACCACCAACGATCGTCCCAATCACGCTGAAGGGTTCAGGAACAGAAGTCGGCGAAGCTGAGATCCGATAAGTACCGATCCCACTCAGTCCAGTATCACCGAAAGAAAAATTTAGTGATTGGATCTGAGTAGCAACAGAATCACTGGTCGTTACGAAGGTAGATCCCACACTACTTAATAGGCTGAAGTCTACACCACCAATGTTATTGTACATACCCGTGAAAGTAGAACCTGAACCAACATTTAGACTGATGCTACCGAAGTTAAAAGACAGAGGGTTATTAAGGCTGTAAAGAAAGCTGGTAGGAGTACTGCTAACTAGTGAAAAAGTATTTGGTGATGTAATATTAGCACCGACCAACGCAGGCTTAGGCTGTGGGAAAAATGAACTAAAGCTGCCCGTTGAAGCTAAAACGGTGGGAAGAGCGGCTGGCTGATTATAGTCAACAGAAAATGAAGCTGGAGCACTTGGTCTAACTAAGCTAGATAAGTTAGTCGTGCCACCTGTAAACGTAAGTTCTCCACCAGTTAGAATTACTGCTCCCGCAGGTGTCGCTGGAATCATTGCCGCGATACCAATAGCCAAACTGCTAGCCGCAGAAATTATGATCGATTTTTTGATACTTGCTAAATTTGCGAACTGTTTAATTTTCTTCATAAAACACCCCTGTTTTCTGTTGTTACAATGATTGTTTTCACACCTTCTGTCCATAACCACTACAAACAGCGATTCAAAACTTAAATAAAATCTGAAAAAGCCACCCACTTTATGTACTTCAATCGTAGCTTAACTTGACAAAATGCTGCGATCTCATTCAATGTTTTCAGCTAAATGGCGTAATTCTAAAAATTGATTTGATCGAGATTTAGGAGATCGTTTAGTGTTCAGATGCTCATCGCAAAATTCTCATAATTCACGATCAAACCCAGCAATATAGCCTAAAAAAACTAAAGATCGCTCTGGTTTTACGAATAATAAAAAATATCTACGGCCAAATTACTTAATTATTGAAATAATTTATAAATTTTCGACTAATGTTCTCAGACACTGTAACCGCGATTTTAGCGATCGAGCACAACCCTAAGCCAATTAAATCAAATAAACAGGTGTTTGTATCATATATATCTTATTTAATCCGTAAGTATGTCTTGAATCATCACTGGATATCGCTAAAATGCTCTAGCAAATTGAGCGATTGAGATTTGAAAATTGGAAAATTCGATGATTTTAGATAGCTAGAAATCATCTACCTAATTTAATTATAAATGTCGCGTTTTTTACAATGACGCGAAAGATCATTCGATCGATAGATGCTGGTTAGCGATGGCTTGAATCGATCGACTCCGATCGATTTGGATCGGCGATCAGGTGTAGACTTTTAGGCAATTAGCAATTTTATTTACCAAAATAGTTACCGTTTTTGACCGATCGAGATTGAAATGCGATCGATCTGGGCGCAAATATTGGCAATAATCGATAATATATATACGTACTGAGGGCTTGGTGTTGATACAAGATAATTACCGGATCGAGAAAGATTCCATGGGCGAACGTCAGATCCCGGAATCTGCATACTACGGCATTCAAACTTTGCGTGCGATCGAGAATTTCCCGATTAGCGGCCTCAAGCCGCTGGCAACTTATGTTGATGCTTGCCTCCTCATCAAAAAAGCCGCTGCTATCGCCAATGGTCGGCTCGGCTGTATTCCCCAGGAAATTAGTGAGGCGATCGTGACGGCTGCCGATGAGATTTTAGCGGGCAGTCTGCGCGATCAGTTTGTTGTCGATGTCTATCAAGCTGGGGCGGGAACTTCCCATCATATGAATGTCAACGAGGTGTTAGCCAATCGCGCGCTAGAATTACTCGGCGATGTTAAAGGCAACTATCAGCGGGTCAATCCCAACGACCAAGTTAATTACGGTCAATCGACCAATGATGTGATTCCGACAGCGATTCGGGTGGGTGGATTGCTGGCGATCGCGCATACTTTAGATCCCGCGTTAGCTAGTGCCATCGCCGCATTAGACACCAAAGCGATCGAGTTTCAGGCGATCGTCAAATCAGGACGTACCCACATGCAAGACGCCGTCCCGGTTCGATTGGGAGACAGTTTTGGCGCATTTGCCCAGATCTTGCGCGACCATCAAGTCAGGATTAATACCGCCGCAGGGGATTTAACCAAGTTAGGCTTGGGTGGTAGTGCCGTCGGGACGGGATTGAATACGCATCCAGAGTATCGATCGACCGTCGCCCAGCTTTTGGGAGCATTAATCGGTCAACCGTTAACAGTCGCACCGCATCTGATGGCCGCGATGCAAAGCATGGCACCATTTGTCAATGTTTCTGGCAGTCTTCGCAATCTCGCCGCCGACCTCGTGAAAATCTCTCACGACTTGCGGTTGATGGATTCTGGCCCCAAAACGGGTTTCAAAGAAATCCAACTCCCGCCCGTCCAACCTGGCTCGTCGATCATGCCGGGAAAATACAATCCCGTGATGGCCGAAATGATCTCGATGGTCTGTTTTCAAGTGATGGGGTTTGATCGATCGATCGAGATGGCCGCCCAAGCTGGACAATTGGAACTAAACGTGATGATGCCATTAATTGCTTACGATCTGATTCATAGCATCGAGATCCTCGGTAATGCGATTCAAGCTCTGACTGACCAATGTATCGTGGGCATTACTGCCAATCCCAATCGGTGCAATGAATATGCCGAAGGCAGTCTGGCACTCGTCACCGCACTCAATACTCACATCGGTTATCTCAATGCCGCCAATGTCGCCAAAGAGTCACTAGCCACCGGTAAATCGCTGCGGCAAATTGTGTTGGAACAAGGATTGATGGAGCCAGATTTATTAGCTCAAGTATTAGATTTAGACAAAATGAGTCAGCTACCCTGATCCTAGCCTGCCGATGTCTTCGCGATCGGCATTCATCACCGCATCGTCACCGTAGCCTTGGCGGTGGCGACAGCACTCAATGCGCCCTGAGCATAGCTGTTTGGTACATTTGAGAGTTTGTGCCTACGACTAAATCCGATCGAACCGATTAAAGAACATCATCCCACTCTTTCTCTAGCGATCGATCTCAATTGGATCGGCCAGCAATAGTTAGCTCCATCTAACACCGATCGATCTGTAATCCAGCTAGCATTACTTACAATGAAGGAGA
>NZ_JANNDR010000466.1:0-8683 GCF_031378165.1 Chamaesiphon sp. OTE_75_metabat_556 | reverse complement strand
ATGAGGCGTTGAAAGAACGACAAAATTTGCTGCGGGGTGCGCTAAAACAGTCCAGCGCGGGGATGGAAACAGACTACACACAGGTTGTTGCACTAGGTAGCTTAGTCAGAACGATCGCCAAACCGATCGAGCAACTACAATATACCGCTCAGTCTGCTAAATCGCTACTAGAATCCGGCAACACCAGTCAACGTCATGCCGAGCCACTGCTATTAATTAAAACCGAACGGCAATCGCTATTAAGTTTACTCAAGGAAAACTGCACCTTAGAATCGGCCATCTTTCGCCACGCACTTCGCCTGGGAGTCAGTCTCAGTGTGGGTGTAATCTTGTATAGCATCACCAATTTACCAATGGGGTATTGGATTACGCTCACCACGATGCTAGTCCTCAAACCGAACTTGGGCGCAACTTTTCAGCGATTTTTTCAGCGAGTTGGTGGGACAATTTTGGGAGCGGTAGTAGCTGCTGTCATCCTGGCGACAATCGCCAGTAAGCCGATCTTAGACGTGATTATTGTTATCACAGTATTTTTTGGCGTTGCCCTAATTGGTTTCAACTATGGCTATTCAGTGGTGTTCTTGTCGATATTTATCTTGCTGATTACCGATAACAGTAATTCTACAGGTTGGCAATTTGCCGAGATTCGCGTGTTGAATACCTTAATTGGCGCGGGATTGGCGTTTGGCAGTCATTACTTGATCTGGCCGAATTGGGAACGCGACAGGTTTCCCAGTCAACTCGCCACTGCCCTGAGAGAGTCCCAAACCTACTTTAGTGATGTGATGGCTGTTTACCAGGGAATAGAGGCATATGACGCGAAGATTATCGCCCAGCGGCGACAAACTGGAATAGCAATCGGCAATGCCCAAGCCTCATTCCAAGGATTGCTCCGCGAACCGAAAATGCACCCAGAATTAGTCGAACCAGGGATGACGCTGCTCGTATATTTGGGACGTTTTACCAGTGCCATCACAGTCTTAGCCGCACATCTCGAACACTTTAGATTGACAGTACCATTACCTGAATTAGCAACCTTTGTCCGCCAAATTTCGTTAGTGTTAGAGCAGTTGGCTGATGCAGTTGAGCAGGAGATTATCCCACCACCTCTGCCCGATTTGGACGCAATGCTGCAAAGAATTCAACCACACTTACAAGCATTGCGAACAGCCCGAATGAGCGAGCTAGAAATCGATACAGGCAATACCCCAACTCGTCAAGCAGTCATCGACTATAGCATTCTCGATTTGGAGATCGACCAAATTGTGCGGCGGTTGTTGGCGATGCACTCAGCGATAGTCCGACTAAAACTTGCTGGCAATATTTAAACCAGCTAGTCGCAGGGCGGTACTAGGGGTCACACCACGTTTGACATCAATTATTTCGTTAGAGAATAGTATTTAATAACTCGATTCTCCAAAGGGGCAACTAAGCCTTTGATCGTTTCCCAGCTGCACAACCCTGGATAGTTCGGATCGGACATCGAGTAGTCGATCGATTTGGTTCACGCCGCCTCAAAAAAACAGTATGATTCACGGCGTAGTAAGTAGAAACCGTGAGGCAACAATTTCGCTGGTTATTGTTAATGAGAGTCGTTAGACAAAACTGATTACTGCTGTCATAGACACTGGGTATACTAGCTTTTTAAGTCTACCAAGTGAAATTATTATCGAGTTGAATTTGTCTTGGAGGGGGATCGATCGAGGCACACTGGGCGATGGCAGTGAAGTAACCTTCGAGGTCTATGCTGCTAAAGTCATCTGGGATGGAGAATATCGTGACATTCCCATTAATGAAGCTGAAATAGATCCTCTAATTGGAATGAGTTTGCTTTACGGCTACGATTTGCACATTCAAGCGGTGGAAGGTGGTAGCGTTACAATTAAGCTACTAGAATGATATATCTGCAACATTTAAAATCGTTGGCTTCCCACCCACCCTACTTACTGCCGATTCTCTTCTAGAGACGCTCCGCGATCGATTAGACTTGTCTTTTGTATCACTAAGTGCTATAAAAGATAAAAGAGAGTAATATGGCAATTTATAAAACTCGATGGTTTAACCGTTGGGCACACAAGCAAAGACTGGATGATCTTAGTCTCTGTGCTGCTGTGCGCGAGATGACAGCAGGACTCTATGATGCAGATCTAGGTGGCGGACTGGTAAAAAAGCGAATTGCACGATCTGGTCAAGGAAAAAGTGGTGGCTTTCGCACACTGATTGCAACCAATAAAGAAGACCGCTGGGTTTTCATTTATGGCTTTCCAAAAAACGAGCGCAGCAACATCGATAAGAATGAAGAAGAAGCCTTGAAAAAACTGGCGACAGAATTGTTGTCACTCACATCAGAGGCTCTCGATCTGGCAAAAGATGATAACGAATTAATGGAGATAGATTGCGATGCGGAAGAAAAAATCGGCGATTCTTGAAGCTGTTCATGAGACAGCTAAGGGACTGCATAAAGTGGGAGTAATGGATCGAGTTACACTACGTGAATTCGATCGAATGTGCTTATCACCAGTCGAACCGCTAGAGCCTGAAAAAATCAAACAAATTCGAGAAACATCGAATGTTAGTCAGGCGGTATTTGCTGCGATTCTGAATACAAGTTTGTCAACGGTTCAGAAGTGGGAAATTGGACAAAAGCGACCGACAGGAACCGCTCTCAAGCTATTGCACTTGGTTGAGAAACGTGGGCTAGATAGCATGATTTAAAGTGCTGTAAGTAAGTTAGTTCAATTATTTATTAACTAGATAATGCCTGAAATCTAGATAGTGCGAACTTCCCATCCTACTTACTGTCGATTCTCTTCCAGAGACGCTCCGCGATCGAATAAAATCTAATAAGTAGGCCAGCATAAATATTGATAACATCAATATTTATGCCTGAAACCTAATTGTTGGGAAGTGACCACCATACATTGCTATAAACGAAGCTTTACTGTTGAATATGCCACGAGAATTGATTAGTAGGAGAACACAACGTGAGTTCCAAGAATGGCTTGTTGGATGGACACTTCGGACAATTAGTGATCTCTTTGACGATCACAATGTACAATCCATATCCCTCCCTGAAGATCGACTGCCGAGTGGGCAGCGTAGGTCACTTGTAGCGTGTTATTACGCTTCTATAGACTGGGGCAAATCTCAAGATGTGCGTCGGATACTTGATGCTTATGAAGATATCTTGGCTGAAATCCCCGCGACATCTGAGGACGGCAAGCAAAAGCTTATTCAATATCTAGAAAAAGATGGATACACATATGATCGTGGACGTATAGTTTCACAAGGATTAGACGCGGCATTAGTAGATACGATTCCAACAGTTGGTCTAGATACAGAACATTTATATATATGTCGATCGCATTAACGCATCAATTGAAACCGATCCATCTTTGGCAATTGGTTCAACTAAAGAACTGATTGAAGCTACACTTAAAACAATTTTGAACGGATGTAATCTAGTCTATGATGACAAGAAGGATGACATACCAAAACTGCTGAAACAGGTTCAGAAAGTTTTAGAACTGGCTCCAGATGATGTGGACAGCTCTAGAAAAGGTGCAGAAATAATTAAAAAAGTCTTGAGTAATCTTGGCTCTGTTGCTGTCGGTATAGCAGAACTAAGAAATCTGTATGGTTCTGGTCACGGTAAAGGGCAAAAATCCCAAGGGCTTACCTCTCGTCATGCTAGGCTTGTTGTTGTTTCTGGAACTACTTTGTGCGCTTTTTTACTTGACACTTATGAGCATCGAAACACTGCAAATTAGGAAACAAATACAACAAACCTGTTGCAGTGGAATAAACAAAGCCGCTTATCGAGTCGCAAATGTGCTGATAACCATCGATCAGGACAATATTTCTTCTTTGGTTAATCATTGTTTAGATCGAAACCACCGCACAAATAACTTTTCCCCTTCAATCCAGGCGAATATCAGTAAACTGCAACCAAAACAGACTCCCAGTTCAAATAAACTCAACGGATGAGTCCCAAAAAACGATCGCAATGGAGCGAGATAAACCACCGCCAACTGCAACAGAATTGTACCCAAAATCGCACATAACAACAGTGGATTGCTAAATGGATTAATTTCAATAACCAGTTTATTGACAGAGCGTACAGCCAAGGCATGACCGATTTGGGGGATACAGAGGGTGGTAAAGACGATCGTTTTCCAGGTATCGGGATCGCCAGGATAATCGACTGTGTGAGTTCGATCGAAAGCCCATTTCATCAACCCGATCGTCACGATCGCAAACACTAATCCAATCCGAATAATATATCCTCCCAAACCCCTGGCAAAAATGCTTTGATTAGGTTGAAATGGTTCTCTCTGCATCACGTTCGACTCTCCTGGCTCCAATGCTAAAGCCAGCGCGGGCACGCCATCGGTAACTAGATTCATCCATAGGATTTGTAAGGGTGAGAGCGGCACACCACCCAAACCCATTAGCGGAGCGGCGGCGATGGTGAGGATTTCGCCGATATTGCTGCCGAGGATGTATTTAATAAACCTGCGAATATTGGTGTAGACAATCCGCCCCTCTTCAACTGCGGCGACAATCGAACTAAAATTATCATCTAATAGCACCATGTCGCTGGCTTCTTTGCTGACATCCGTACCCGTAATCCCCATCGCTATGCCGATATCTGCTTGTTTTAATGCGGGGGCATCATTCACCCCATCGCCTGTCATGGCGACTAGTTCGCCCTGTTGTTGTAAGGCTTTGACGATGCGTAATTTATGTTCGGGAGCAACACGGGCATAGACACTGACTCGATCGATCGTTTGCGCCAAAGTTGCATCATCCATCTGAGCGATTTCATTGCCGCTGACTACTTGGCTATCGGTTTGAGTGATGCCCAAATCGGTGCCAATCGCCATCGCAGTCAGAGGATGATCGCCGGTAATCATCATCGTCCGAATTCCCGCAGTTTTGCAAGTAGCGACAGCAGCGCGAACTTCGGGACGCGGCGCATCGAGCATTCCGACTAAACCTACCCAAATTAACTCTGATTCGGCTTTATCTGCGTCAGGAAGGTGGGGGAAATACCGATAGGCGAAACCCAAGACTCTCAGCCCTTGACTCGCTAGACTGGCATTTTGGGCACGAATTTTTTGGCGATCGATTTCAGTTAATTCGACATACCGATCTGCGACGAGAGTATGGGTGGATCGATCGAGGATTGATTCGGGCGATCCTTTGGCAAATAATAGGTAATATGGGGACTGTTCGCAGATAATGCTCATCCGCTGCCTGTCGCTATCGAATGGATATTCTTGGATGCGTGGGTAACTTTGAGCGGTAGCTTCAATTCCGGCTTTGTGGGCGAGTACTAATAAAGCTCCCTCTGTCGGATCTCCCAAAATCTTCCATTGATTATTCGTATACTGCAACACCGCATCATTGCAGAGAGCGCAGCCCCAGAGTAAACCTTTTAAAGCGGGATCTGCGAGTGGCTCGATCGGTTTACCATTAACTTTAAAATCCCCATTGGGAATGTAGCCCTCGCCCCCAATCTGATATTCAGCCGTTAAGGTAGCTACCTGTTGCACCACCATTTTATTTTGGGTGAGTGTACCTGTTTTGTCAGAACAAATAATCGTCACCCCGCCGAGGGTTTCTACCGCAGGGAGTTTGCGGATTAGAGCTTGGCGTTTCACCATCCGCTGGGTACCCATTGCTAGGGTGACGGTAATGACGGCGGGTAATCCTTCGGGTACGACTGCTACGGCGACACTCAGGGATGTTTTGACTAATCCTTTCAAGGTATCTAGATTGAAGGAGCCTCGAAGCAAATCGGGCAACATGCCCCCGATAATTGTCAGAGCGACGATTACCAATGCGCCACCAACTAACACATTTCCCAAGTGATTCAGTCGTTGTTGGAGTGAAGTCGGTTGATTTTTTACACCTTGCAATAGCGCGGCGATTTTGCCGAGTTCGGTATTCATTCCGGTGGCGGTGACAACAGAAATACCCCGCCCAGTGGTAATTTCAGTGCCTTGGTAAACTAAGTTTACTCGATCGCCTAAAGGTGTGTCAGCGGCTAATTCTGTGTCGGCAGTTTTACTACTAGCCGTGGCTTCGCCTGTCAGCGCGGATTCTCGAATTTGGAGTTGTACTGATTCAAGTAGGCGAGCATCTGCGGCTAATTGATTGCCAGCTTCGAGATGAATTACATCTCCAGGTACTAATTCCTTACCTTCAATTTCGCTAATTCTACTATCGCGCAATACTCTTACTTTAGGTGCAGCCATCCGTTTGAGTGCGGCTAATGCTTGTTCGGCGCGACTTTCTTGGAAATAACCTAAAATTCAATTGAGGATGACGATCGAGAGAATTGCAATTGTATCTTTAAACGGCAATCCACTCGTCTTTCCCGCTTGGATTTCCATAAAGTTGAAAATGCCCGAAACCACCGCCACAACCATCAACATTACCAATATAATATTGGTAAATTGATCGAGGAGAATCTGCCACCATTGCCGACTAGCCGCTGCTACTAATTCATTTACACCGAATTCTTGCTGTCGATCGATTACTTGTCGATCGGTTAAACCCGTTCGATCGTCTGTTTCGAGTTGTGTCAATGTCTGAGCAATAGTCAGCGTCTGCCAAGTAGGTTTTAGCTCGTTAACTACTGGCAGCTTGCTTGTTTTAGGGCGAGTTGATAAGGATAAGGTCATAATTAGATTTAAAATATTTGCAGTATAAATTTATGTCTAAACAATCCCAATTATGAAGGTCTACAACCAATCATTTATTAGCTGCCAAATAGTGGCAACGATACTGAATCGATCTCAAAAACTGAATAATTAATTTAATGAGCCGCAATAGATCTGCCATCATTCTTGACTTTCTCGATGAATATAATTGCCACACCACTTAATAGCAATGCAAAGCCGATAAAGTAAAAACAATCATTAAAAGCCATCACATAAGACTCCCGACTAACGATCCTGGCGATCGATCTAAATGCCTGCGCCTGGGCTGTATTTAGATCGGCTCCCTGGCCGACGAATAATTGAGTTAATTCATCCACCCGCTGTTGAGTTGCCGGATTGTACAACGAGACAGCATCGCCTCATCGATTGGAGTGAAACTGCTCCCGCTGAGTTAATAAAGTTGCCAAAATTGCAATCCCAAATGAACCACCTAAATTTCGCATCATATTAAATAACCCACTCGCCGAACCAGCTTGAGACGCAGGTAAACCCGCTGTGGCGACACCAGATAAGGGCACCATAATTAGTGGTTGTCCCATCGCTCGGACTAATTGCGACCAACGTAATTGATCGATTCCAGTCAGATTAGTCAGATCCGAATTCATAAAACAGCTAATCGCAAATAAACTTACCCCCACTGCAATCACCAATCGGGTATCAAATACCTGAAGAATCTTGGGGACAAATGGAATTAGGAATAGTTGCGGTAATCCGACCCACATTAATACTTCACCAATTTGGAGAGCATTGTATTGTTGAATTTGGACTAGATATAAAGGTAAGAGATAAATTGAACCATACATTCCCACCCCCATTGATATATTGATAATACTAGCCAGACCAAAATTACGGTTGCGTAATAGTCGCAAATTAATAAATGGTTGCTTGCGAGTTAATTCAATCCAGAAAAAGATTGACAGGAAAATTAGGGCGATCGTGCCGAGACTGACAATAAATAATGAGCTAAACCAATCCTTGCGAGCACCTTCTTCCAATACAATTTGTAATGATGCTAAACCGATCGCCATTGAGCCAATTCCCCACCAGTCACCTTGTTTGAGTAATTCTGGTTGAGGTGGTAGTTGTTTGATTCCATACCAAACACCAGCAAGTAATAATAGTCCAGGAATGACATTCAAATAAAAGATATAATGCAACTTAAATTATTTGTCAACCATCCGCCTAGTGTCGGCCCGATCGAGGGTGCAAAGGTAGCTGTTATTCCAAATAATGCCATGCCGATCGGTTGTTTAGATGGCGGTAAACTAATCAACATATTCGTAAATGCCATCGGAATCAAAATTCCCCCAGTTGCCCCTTGGAGAGCACGGAAGGTAATCATTGAGGGCAAATTCCAGGCAGAAGCACAACAAACTGAAAAGAAAATAAATAACGCTGCATTTACTAAAATATATTGACGAATTGAGAATACTTGTGATAACCAACCAGTCAAGGGAATTACCACAATCTCTGCTACTAAATAGGCGGTAGAAATCCACGAACCTTCCTTCAATGTTGCGCCTAAAGCTGCTTGGATATCTTGTAATGATGAGTTGGTGATTTGAATATCTAGCACCGCCATAAACGCACCCAGCATACTAGCTGAAACCCCAATCCAGGTTCTCAGCGGCACATAATCTGGTGGGTTTTGGTTAATAATTGCACTGGGACTTGCCACAATTTGAACTCTGTATGGTTAATTAACGATCGGCAATGGAGTTATTTAGTCAACTTCGATCGTGACTTCCGCCGACATCCCTGGGGCAATTCGAGCGTTATAGCCCTGAATACTTTAAGGATCTAAAACAATTTTGACTGGAATTCGTTGGACAACTTTGGTAAAGTTGCCAGTGGCATTATCTGGTGGTAATCAGGACCAGTGTGCACCAGAAGCGGGCGAAGTACGTGCGACATAACCTTTGTCAGGGTGATCGGGAGTTGGTGCGAAGGTG
>NZ_JANNDR010000464.1:0-6349 GCF_031378165.1 Chamaesiphon sp. OTE_75_metabat_556 | reverse complement strand
GCCCCAGGACCATCCCTGATCGTGTTTAATAAGATCGATCGAGTGGATAGCGAACGATTGGCGCAAGCGGAGGAAGAATTCCCCAATGCGGTATTTATCTCTGCCTCAGAACGCCTGAGTCTAGAAACACTTCGCCAGCGGATCGGACAGCTGATCGCTTATACAGTGCCAGCTTAGTGTCTATCGCCCAGCATCTATCGATCGGGATATTTAACTGTCTATCCAAAGCATACATATTGAAAGCTGACTTTTTAGTTACTTTTCGATCTTTAGAATATTAATTAGAAAGGTTAAGCTAATAGCAACTGTATTCGATCAGACTCTAAGCAATCTAGTCTCCTCAGAGCGTACAGGGTGGTTTAATTGATCGTGTGGGAGTTGGTAAGTAGTGCAGTGACGTTTTACTATCGACTCCCTTACTTTTCCCCTTCCCCAGCTTTATGTGAATTTTTCGCTCCCCGACTGTTCTTCAGGGCATAGATTTTTAATTTAGTCGCTCCCAGCAATCCTCCTAGAAACTCGATCTAGAAGGATTACTTGTATTTTGACAAGATGTTTGTTACAATTCTTAATAAGAGAATAACGACAAGCTTTAACATCTAGCATTAACAGTCCGCTCAGTGATAAACGAGCCGACACAAGTTTTTGGCAGAGTCTAAGGAACGAGTTTTCTCCTCCCAACACAGCTATCTCACCAGCCAATTAATTAATCGGCTGGTATTTTTATCACCGTTCGAGCAGGTGAAGTTCGTTCGTGGCGATCGGTTTGGCACTAATGATCGCGGTAAATAGCCTTAGTTCCCAAATAATTTCTTCGCCGCACGTTCGCTACGGGCTTCGGCAGATGCCATCACCTCTGACATTTTTTCGAGCATTTCACCAGGGTGATTTTCCAGGACTCTAGTAGAGAGTGAAATTTTGCCGTTACCTTCATCTAAGTCAATAATCATTGCTTTGATTTCTTGACCGATCGTAAATAACTTTTCGCAAGCTTCGACCCGATTTTCGCTGATTTGTTTGATGTAAATTAAGCCAGTACTACCATTAAACTCGACAAAGGCACCGAACGGTTTAAGTCCAACAATAATACCAGTTACTAACTGCCCCCGTTCTAGTTGACTGAAATTAGCTGTCCGTGTCGCTTTGCGCTGGGAGAAGACCAACTTATTTTTATCTTTGTTGGCTTCAATAATCACACCAGGAATACTCGTGCCGACCAACGAGTCGAGATCGCGTTCGAGTAATTGAGAGCGGGGAATGAAGCCACGAATGCCTTGGAAATTCACCGTGACACCACCTTTATTGACGCCAGTTACTTTGAGCTGGATCGATTCTTTATTACTTTGAATTTCATCAACTTGATTCCAAGCATATCTGACCTGCAATTGGCGTTTGGAAAGTGTAACTTGGCCGTCGGCATTTTGTTCGCGAATAATCAGAAATTCTTGTTCGTCACCGATCGGTAATAATACCGATAAATCTGCCGATTCATCTGCGGCAACTTCCTCAGCCGGCACGAATGCTAGGGATTTGCCATTGATATCTACATAGACACCATCGCTATCATAACTATGAATCTTACCTCGGACTAATTGATCTTTCTCAAAACTGACGACTTCAGCATCTAAAGCTTTAGCAAAGTCATCCATGGAAAAGATTTCGGTTGAGGTAGTTTTAGTCTGGTTCATTATGAGTTGGGAGTTGAGAGTTGGAGACGGAGACGGAGACTTGGGGACGAGAAGATCGATAATTGTTTGTTGCACTATCTACTATCCACTATCCACTATTCACTACCACCTATGCCCTAAAGCCTAGATCGTGTTAGTTGCTGGAATAATTCCTCGACATGTTGCCAAGCTGATGCAGCCGCAGCGGGATTGTAACTAGCCCGTAGATCGCAATTGAAGCCATGTTGGGCACCTGGATACTGCCAAATCTGATGGGGGATATCATTTTGGGTCAGCGCAGCTTCAATTTGGGCAATCTGTGTGGGGGGAATGCTAGCATCATCCATACCAAAGAACATATACATCGTACCCGCGATCGCACCTGTCTGACTCACTGATGGCTCGCCACCGCCAGGAGTAAGGGTAGTAATTCCCGCCCCATAGAACGAAGCTGTCGCAGTAATATCTGGCAAGGTTGCGGCTAAATAAGCCACATGTCCGCCAAAACAAAAGCCAATACAGCCAAAATGGGGGGCGACTTGGGGGAGTGTTTTGAGATAATCGATTGCAGATTGAATATCGGCAAGTAGCTGTGAGGCAGTGGTTTTTTCAGCGTAGCTGCGGCCTAATTCGACATCATTACTCGTGTATCCCAGCTCTAACCCTGGTGCTACTCGCTCGAATAACGCTGGTGCAATTGCCACATAACCCAACTGAGCAATCCGCTCGGTGACAGCCTGAATATGGGGATTGACCCCAAAGATTTCCTGGAGTACGATAATACCTGGAAATTGACCTGCGCCTTCAGGGATGGCAAGATAGGCCGAGATGTTGGAGCCTGGGGACTCAATCGAGATTTGCTGTGTTACTACTTGCAGTTGGGTCATAGGGCTTAATCCAGATCTTGGAGATCGTCACAGCTAAGTTTAGCAACAGAAATTCGATCTCATGTCACCACGCTGCCTAGCGACCTAACTCGCAAACAACTGGGGAATCGATCGCTCATACCTATATTATAGATAGTCCGACGGTGGGAACGATGACAACCAGTCAATACTGCAATTCTGTCACGATCGGTGAATTTATAAAAATAGGTATTTTTCGCTACCATCAATACATTTTGTCTCCAAATGCGAGAGAATTAGACTCAGTTTTAGTGTGCGAGCAAACAGGATAGTTCGGGTGATCGGCACGAAGAGTCCAGAGTAAACCGTTTTAGAAGTGTCAGGAGTTGCTAAGTTGGCTAGAGGTAAACATCAAGATCGAACCGAGCGGTTACTACCAGGTAAAATGCTGTGGCTGGCAATCGCGGCCATGTCTTTTGCCGCCGTTGCCATTTTGCACGCTATTTTTTTTAGTAACGTGCCGGAGAGTGCATTAATTGCCAATACGGGGATTGCCAAAACGGTAGATGTGACTAGGGCGATCGCTAGTACCATTCCGCTGAACTTCGATGTCCCCAAAAACTTTCAAGCGAAAACCATCAAAGATGTCTCCGTACCTGGCTCTGAGAAAGTAATCGCCCTCACCTTCGATGATGGCCCTTGGCCGGAAACTACCGAGCAGATTTTAGCAACTCTCAAACAAGAACATGTCAAGGCGACCTTCTACATGATCGGCCAACCGCTCAAGTCTTTTCCTGAAATTGGCAAAAAAGTCCTCGCTGATGGTCATGTTATCGCCAATCATACCCTCCACCATTGGTATAAACAGATGAGTCCGTTGGTAGCCCAACGCGAAATTGAAGATACCGCCAAAATCATCAAAGAAGTCCTAAATGTTGAAACCGAATACTTCCGACCACCAGGAGGTGTGTTAACTAATGGTCTGGTGGCTTACGCCCACAAGCACAATCAATCTGTCAATATGTGGTCGGTGGATTCTGGCGACAGCCATCCCAAACGACCATCCACAGAAGCGATGATTAAAACCGTCGTTTCCGGTGCTACCCCTGGTGGTATCGTCCTGATGCATGATGGTGGCGGCAGTCATACCAATACCGCCAAAGCCGTCCCGATTATTATTGCCAAGCTGCGCGCTCAGGGTTATAAGTTCGTGACGGTACCAGAACTGCTCGAACTCGGATCTGCCACACCGCAGACGCCAACAGCTCAAGGCGCACCTGATGTAGTCGGCAGTTGATAGTCGATCGATAATCATTGATAGTTAAAATATCCCCACTAGTTGTTAATTAGTGGGGATATTACAATTTTACAGGAGCACCTATCCATGACAAATCTCACTCAACAAAAGTGTATTCCTTGCCTCGGTGGTGAAACAGCGATTACCCAGACCGAAATTGATGCCTTTCAACCCCAGATCCCCGACTGGTGTCATTACGAAGTCAAAGGCGAACAACGGATCGAACGACTATATAAATTTAAAGATTTTAAAACTGCCCTCGCTTTTACCAATACCATTGGTGAATTAGCCGAGACTCAATCCCACCACCCCGCCATCTTGACTGAATGGGGTAAAGTCACCGTCACCTGGTGGACGCATACCGTTGGCGGCTTGCACATGAACGATTTGATTATGGCGGCTAAGACGGAGGAAATTTTTAAGCAATATAAGTAAGTGGAAAGTGAATAGTGAATAGTGGATAGTGGCAAATAATGGGGACGCTAGCGTCCTGAAATCCTAAAACCTATTCCCACCCTATTCGCTATTCCCACCCTATTCACTATTCACTATTCACTATTCACAATCCCCTAACTCGAAGCACTAGTATAAAATCTCAACGCAAACCGCCAAAAGTAATTTGACAAGAGCAGCAATCCTACGGCCAGACAACCGCCGCTAGCAATCCACACCAGATCGCCCCGTCCCAAGAGCGTCTGAGCTGGCACCGTCGTCAGAAAGGCGACTGGTACCACAAACGTAAAAAAGAAGCGGTATGCAGGCGGATAAGCCCCGATCGGAAAACGTCCGGCAGCGAGTAGACCCCGCAATACCTCGGTAATATTATAAATCTTGGTAAACCAAATACTCGTGGCACCGAGGATAAACCACAGACTATAGATAATTACCACCCCAAATACCAGTGGGATGGCACCGAGCAGATAACCACCGATCCCCACACCGAGCAGACTGCCAGCGTAGAAGATAATTGCCAGCCCAAATAGCATATCTGGCACCCCCCACAAGGAGAAACTATTGAAGGACAGCCAAAACTGCGAACTAATGGGCTTGAGCAAAACGAAATCCAGGGTGCCATTTTGGACGTGCTTGACAATTCGATTGAGATTACTCGCCAGAAAGGTGCTAGAAAATCCCTCTAAAAATGTAAAAATACCAACCACAATTAATGCTTCTTGCCATTGCCAACCCTGGAAAGTATAGCCTTTGCGATAAAATAAAAATAGACTGAATAAACTACCAGCAAGTCCACCCAAACTACTCAATGCTGCAAAGACAAAGTTTAGCCGATATTCTAACTCCGCTGAGATCGCCGTCTTCCAGAAAATCTGAATTAGATGTAAATATCTAGACATGGTTAGGGGTAAGGGGTAGGGAATGGATTTATCAATTATCAATTATCAATTATCAACTAATATTACGCTCCCATCCCTGAATACTGCTGCAAACCTTTGCGCCAGAGCCAGCGATTGACGATCGAGAACAAAAATATCCAAATAAACATGATGCCAAAATTATGCATCAGATCGACTTTCAGCCCAGTGATAATACTCGCTGGAAAGTTGATAATATAAGGAAATGGCGTCCACAGTGCAAACGATCGTACCTCTGGTGGAAAGATTTCGAGCGGTGCGATCGCGCCCGATAAAAATAGATGAATCAAAAATGAAACTTCTTGGATCGAGCTAGCTTTTTCAGTCCAAAAGGCAAACATTGCTAAGGTATATTGAATCAAAAATTGTAATGCCAATGCACAGGCACTCGCGATCGCAAATAATCCCAGCGTCCCTAAGCTCGGCATCCAAAATGCGGTCGGATAAAGACAGAAGAATAGAGCCACCAACCCAAAAATAAATGGCAATCTAGCAAAACGTTCGCCAATATGCGACCAGATATGATGCCAGACGGGATCTAATGGTTGCAACAACCGAAAAGATAGTTTCCCATCGACAATTTCGCGCTCAAAATCCCAAATTACCCATACAACCGTCAGTTGGCGGACGAGATAAACAGCGAGAAAATAGCGGGCAAACTCGATCGAAGATAATCCAAAATCCCCTGTTTGTGCGGCTTGTGTCCAAACTCCCATCAGAATGAACGGTAGCGACCCTGAAAGTGCCCAGAGGAGCAATTCGGCTCGATACTCCAACATATAGGCATAGTAGGTAACTAGTAGCGATCGAGAGACTTTAAATAGATGTTTCATAACTCTAATTATATAAATCCTGAGCGGCACAGCTTCGATGTCAAGAAAAATGCGGTACCCTTGATGGGTAGCCTAACTAAGGAATGAGGATTTAATAATATACAAATCTGCACTCATCGCAACCTTTGGTAGGGGCAATTCATGAATTGCCCCTACCAAAGGAACAATTGCAGTTTATTTAGTCCTCATTCCTAAGCTTTTGCTAGTATTTTTGCACTGATGCAATCTGTGAGCTTACACAAATACCAACGGCGAGTGAAGGCTGATAAATATTACTTCAAAGTGTCCTGTTTCTAGTTGAAGTTGCCTGAATATCTATGTAGTCACGCTTTCGATC
>NZ_JANNDR010000452.1:0-4311 GCF_031378165.1 Chamaesiphon sp. OTE_75_metabat_556 | reverse complement strand
GATTTTATCCCCTAATTTTTACTATCGATCTCTCCACAAATGGGTTTATAATTGCAACTCTTGGGGAACTCTGGATCGAGAAACGAAGACAACTCGTACAGAGAGTTTAACGACATTAGGGCAAGATGACTGGGGAGCATTGATAAGTTATGGAATTGGCACAGCGTATCACCGGAATTGAACCATCTGTCACCCTCGCCATCGCCGCTATGGCCAAGGCTATGCAGCAAGATGGCAAGGATGTTTGTAGTTTTAGTACGGGCGAACCTGACTTTGATACGCCAGCACATATTAAAGATGCCGCTAAACAAGCCTTGGATCGGGGTAAAACCAAATATGGTGCTGTCGCTGGCGAACCGCAATTGCGCGAAGCGATCGCCAAGAAGCTGCAACTAGATAATCATTTAAACTACGCCCCTGCGAATATTTTGGTCACGAATGGGGGCAAGCACTCGCTCTACAATCTAATGGTGGCCTTAATTAACCCTGGCGATGAGGTGATTATTCCCGCGCCGTTTTGGTTGAGTTATCCCGAAATGGTCAAGTTAGTCGGCGGTATCCCTGTCATCGTCAATACTGACAGTAGTACCGACTATAAGATTACCCCCGCAGCTCTCAATGCCGCGATTACGCCCAAAACTAAGTTATTTATTCTCAATTCGCCATCCAATCCTTCGGGTGTTGTTTATACTCCGGCTGAGTTACAGGCTTTAGCGAGGGTAATTGTCGATCGGGATATCCTCGTGGTGTCCGATGAGATTTACGAAAAAATTATCTATGATGGCGTCGAGCAACTCAGTATCGGTGCCCTCGGGGCGGACATTTTTGATCGCACGATTATTAGTAATGGGTTTGCCAAAGCCTACGCGATGACGGGTTGGCGGATTGGTTATTTAGCCGCGCCTCTGCAGCTGATTCAGGCTGCTAGTGCCCTCCAAGGCCATAGTACGTCGAATGTCTGTACTTTTGCTCAATATGGCGCGATCGCGGCATTAGAAGGCTCCCAGGATTGTGTGGAAGAAATGCGCCAAGCATTTGCAACGCGCCGCAAAACGATCTTAGCCTGTCTCCAAGGCATTCCTGGATTGAGTTGCGCCAAACCAGATGGGGCTTTCTATATTTTCATCAATATTGCCAGTACGCAACTCACATCACTGGAGTTTTGCCAGCAGTTACTCGAACAGCAACAAGTCGCCGTCATTCCAGGGCTACCATTCGGTGCAGACGATCATATCCGCGTTTCCTATGCCACAGATCTCACGACGATCGACAAAGGCATGGATCGGTTGGCGAAGTTTATGCAATCGCGTGTCGGTGCGTAGCTTCTGAACCAAACAGTCGAAATTGGTAACACAATTCAGGGATCGAGGTAAACCTGACTAATTTGCACCCGATCGACGAGGGGATCGAATCTACTTATTAATCCACAAACACCTCAAATACTGGTGGAATTTTTCTTTGAGAATTTCTAGTCAGATGACACTCGATTCTCTGTCAGAGAGGCTGTGCCTACGGCAGGCTTTCGCCAACGCCAACGAGAGTGGGCGGGTACGATAAGTGCAATGGCTGAGGTATAGTTCGATGATATTTACTAGCAAATACTTAATAAATTCCAGATCGATCGATCGCCAGATATAATGTTAGGAATCCGCTCGCCGATATCTAAATCTAAATATCGCAGCCAAATTACATTCAGATTCTCAATCTGTTGTCGATCGTAGTAGCAAGATCTCGTGCCAAAAGTGGCACAAATCAACTCACATTGCCTCCGTAAGGTATGCTGCTACTAAATCAAACCAATGAGGGAGAGAAAATAGTAGCGCAACTATTAGCGATGAAAATTTTAGTTCTGATTTGGGAATTTCCACCACGCCTCGTTGGCGGAATAGCTCGCCATGGAGCGGAGTTGTACCCAGAACTGGTCAAATTGGGTCATGAGATTCACCTGATTACTGTAGAGTTCTCTCAAGCACCACCTAAAGAGATTATCGAAGGCATTTACGTTCACCGCGTTCCTGTCGCTGGCTTCAGCCAAGATATCTTTAAATGGATCGGGAATATGAACGACAGTATGAGCAAATATGGTGCGAAATTAGCAGAACTGGCTCATGATTTCGACCTGATTCACGCTCATGACTGGATGGTGGCGGATACGGCACTTTATTTAAGTGAAAAGTTTCAAATTCCGATCGTCGCCACGATTCATGCAACGGAATTTGGTAGGCATAGTGGTATTCACAATCCCAGTAGCGAACACGTTCATGCCCAAGAAACCCAGCTAGTTGAAGCTGCCACCCAAACGATCGTCTGTAGTCAATACATGCGTCAAGAAGTAGGTCAAATCCTGCACTGCCCGTGGGAAAGAATTAGCATCATTTATAACGGCATCCGTCCTGAGAAAAAACAACGCCCCAAAGATTTTGATTTTTGGGATTTTCGACGGCGGTTTGCTGCCGATCACGAGCAAATCGTTTACTATGTCGGGCGGATGACCTATGAAAAGGGGATATTTGTCCTCTTAAATGCCGCGCCCAAAGTCTTGTGGGAATTGGGCGGGAATGCCAAATTTATCTTCATTGGTGGCGGCAATACCGACGGTTTAAAGCAGCAAGCTTGGGATTTAGGGATCTGGGAGAAGTGTTTCTTTACGGGGTTTATGTCTGATGAAGATCTGGACAAATTTCAAACTGTTGCCGATTGTGCTGTCTTTCCCAGCCTCTACGAACCATTTGGCATCGTCGCACTCGAAAGTTTTGCCGCGAGGGTACCAGTGGTAGTCTCAGATGCTGGCGGACTTGCGGAGGTCGTTAGGCATACTAAAACCGGAATTGTCACCTGGAAATGGGATTGCAATTCGCTTGCGTGGGGGGTTTTGGAAGTACTCAGAAATCCTGGCTATGCGAAGTGGCTGACTGATAATGCCTATGATGAGCTGGGCAAACGCTTTAACTGGGCGAAGATTGCCGTTCAAACGGAGACTGTATATAACAAGGCAATGACGAACACGACGCAGTCTGTTTTGGGGAGTAGGAGTTAGGCTTTCAGCGTAGGTTGGTTTAAGTGAAGCGAAACTAGGGCAGCATCGATATCGATCCGCGATCGGCTAGTATATAACTACTGCACGATCGGCTCAATCCCTGATGAAAATACTGCATCTATCAGATATCCACATGGGTGCTGGTTTCGGCCACGGTAAAATCGACCCCGAAACCGGACTGAATACCCGCTTCCAAGATTTTGTCAAATCCTTAGAACGGGCGATCGATCGGGCATTGGCAGAACCAGTCGATCTGGTTTTATTTGGTGGCGATGCCTTTCCCGACTCTACGCCCGCACCTTATATCCAACAAGCTTTTGCCTTGCAATTTTATCGGCTGGTAGATGCCAATATTCCCGCCGTCTTACTCGTGGGCAATCACGACCAACACTCGCAAGGGCAAGGTGGTGCCAGCTTGTCAATTTATCGCTCATTAGGAGTGCCAGGAACGATCGTCGGCGATGCGATCGACACGCATATCATTAATACGCGCAGTGGTGCGATCCAAATTCTGACATTACCGTGGATCAATCGTTCCACCCTGCTGACGCGCGAGATTGCCGAAAATCTCTCGATGCTGGAAGTCAACCAATTATTACTCGATCGGCTGCAACCAGCTCTCGAAGGTGAAATTCGCAAATTAAATCCAGATATCCCCACTGTCGTCCTCGCCCATCTGATGGCTGATAATGCCACCCTGGGAGCCGAAAAATTCTTAGCTGTAGGACGCGGGTTTACGATTCCGCTGTCCTTTCTGACGCGCTCTTGCTTTGACTACGTAGCTCTCGGACACGTCCATCGCCACCAAAATCTCAATAAAACTAACGACCCTGCTGTCGTCTATCCTGGGAGCATCGAGCGGGTCGATTTTAGTGAGGAAAAAGAAGAAAAGGGTTATGTTTTAGTCACGATTGAACCGACAGAACAACCAGCTATCAAGAGTTTCGAGACGACTTGGGAATTTTGCCCTTTACCTGTGCGGACGTTTCGGACGATTAAAATTGATGTCTCTCAGAGCGAGCAACCGCAGGCTGATATTTTGGCCGCAATCTCGAAAGTCGATATTAATGATGTGGTCGTCCGCTTAATTTATCAGCTTAGTCCCGATCGAGTCGAGCAGATTAGTTCGGCGGCAATTCACGCGGCATCCTTCCAGGCCGGCCCGAGGAAACGCGATCTTCGCACGCTCCGCGCGCCTCGCGATCCCGGCCGGTCCACCCTCCCTTGTCCGCCGCGTCCCGGTTTCTTGCAGTCGGGCGGCAACGATGCCGATT
>NZ_JANNDR010000400.1:0-9918 GCF_031378165.1 Chamaesiphon sp. OTE_75_metabat_556 | reverse complement strand
GGGAGTTGCGGCTCCCAACTCATCGCAATATAGTCTCGATCAGATTATTTGCCCAACCTTGATAGTTACCACCAAATAAATTGTAATGATTGAGAATATGATAAAGATCGTACAAAATTTTGCGGGTTGAATAATCAGGGTCTAAGGGGTAAACATCTGCATATCCTTGATAAAAAGCGTTAGGAAAACCCCCAAATAGTGCAGCCATCGCAATATCGACTTCTCGATCGCCCCAGTAAGTAGCCGGATCGAAAATCACCGGAATACCAGCGGTTGTAAAACTAGCATTGCCGCTCCACAGATCGCCATGTACTAGGGATGGCTTGGGATGATAGTTAGCTAAAAATTCAGGGATTTTCGCAATTACTTGTGCAGCTTTGGGAAAATTCCCGCCATTGCTTTGGGCGAGTTGAAGTTGATAACCAATCCGATGATGAGTGAAAAATGTCGCCCAATCTTGTTCCCAAGGATTAATTTGGGGTGTCGAGCCGATCGTGTTATCAATATGCCAACCAAATTGGCCGTTAGGACTAATTTGATATCGATGCATCGCCGCTAGATTTCGACCCATTTCCCCCCAATTTTCACGTTGCGGGTTGAGCGTTAAATCCAGATGTTCGAGAACTAAATAACTAGACTCTTCAGCTACGCCCCAACAGATTGGGAGTGGGACTTTAATTGTGTCTGTTGCAGCTATTTCTGATAGCCCTCTAGCTTCAGCCGCAAACATGTCAGTTAGGGACGATCGATTGAGCTTCACAAAATATCGCTCTCGATTCTCCGTGGGAGAGGCTCCGCCAACGTTGCTCACTAAATATGTTTGATTGATACAGCCACCATCGATCGAGCGTCGCTCACCGATTTCAAACTGTCTGCCAGTCGCTTGACTAATTTGCGCCGCAATTTCATTCCACATCTTAATGCTGCTCTCTCCATGCTTGAATCTTTGTGGTGGCATAGTCTTTGGCATAATTCGCCCAAATGCGCACATTATTCCCAAATCTTTGGGATTTAGCGGGAATCGTATTCGTGAAGGCGCGAATTTTGGCTTTAGCTGTACTTAATAGCTTGCTTGATCGCTGTTGCCACTCTGGTGACTCTGGATTTTGACTCTGTGGAGTTGCTGCGGTTGGCTGTGGGTTGGCTGTGCCTGGATCTGCTGAGGGTAGGGAAGGATTTCGCTCGATGCTAGCAGTGGGTGGCGCAGCCATTTGGGGTTGCGGCGGTAGCGTCGGTACTGGTGCTGGCTCGACTCGATCGCGTGGCGATGATGTTGCTAGCTTATCAGCGACTTGAGCTAGCGGCATAGCGGCAACTGGGGCAGGTGGATTGCTAGGTAGTGAAATACTAGGAGCTACTGAGGGAGCTAATCCTGGCTTGTCGATCTGCACTTGTACTGGAGTCGAATTGCGAGGATTGGTCATCTCTGGCTGTGGCGGCTGGACTGGCAGAGATTTAGTTACGGTTGTTGCGATCGGGGGTTCGCTGGGAACGATCGCAACGGGTGCTATCGGTGCTGGCATTGTAGTTGGCGGAGCACTCTTTGGCGTTACAGATGGGTTTGTTCCGAATGGTGTTGGCGGCACAATGGCAATGGGGCTAGGTGTCGGCGCAGGTACGATCGCCATCGGTGGTGGTGTAGATACTGGGATGGGGCTAGGTACAACTACAGGTGTTAATGCTGGTGCTGGAGTCGCGACAACGATCGGTGTTGGTGTGGTTGTGAGTAATGGGCTAGGTGCAGCTACCGGTGTTGGTGCTGGTGTTGTGATTGGTAATGGTGTGGTAGGAGGGGCAATCTGTACCGGAGTTTGGGCTGGAGCCGTTGCTGTTACAGGCAGGGGCATAGCAACTGGAGTAGGTATAGGTGCGGTGGTTGGTAATGTGGTTGGCTTGCTAGCGACATAATTGGGATCTCCGAGCGTACGTGCCAACTCGGGGGTAATTTCACCGCGAATTAGTTGCGATAGTGCATCTTTGGCTTGCGGGTCGTAAGTCACGATGCGCAAGTTATCGTTATAAACATTGGGAATTGGATTGCCCCGATCGTCGAGCAATTCCAATCTCACCCAATTTTTACCTGGTTTAAACCCTTGGAGATAGACTGGTGCCCAGCGATCGAGGATAAATTGTTGGTCGTTGACTGTCGCTCTAATCCGCCACTCTGGAACTCGCTCCGAACTGCCCTGCTCGCCAGCATGGGATGGCGCATTAGTAAGGTAGTAATCCAGCAGGATCGGCTCGGCACCATAAGTCCCCGTCGGACGACTGTACGTGAGCAACGGTTGCTGGAGATCGGGGTTGTTGGTAGCTGTTTTCGTCAAGACATGAAAGGTGACTTGATCAAATGCACCATCATTTTTAAAGCTTTCATGCCACGGACGGGAAGCAAATACCCGCAAAGTGTGGGTTCCAGCCGCTAAATTTTTAAAAACCAACGGTTGGTTCAGATCGTAGACGCCCCGATAAGTCTCGCGATCGAGCATAACGTGTAAATGATTGCCCAATCCCAGCTCAGACTGCTTAAATATGGGTAGATCTGTCACTTTGAATTTGACTGTGACTCGATCGTCCGCCAAGATCTCATCAGGTTTGGGGCTGACGATCTGCACTCGGGGCTGAAATTTTGCCAAGCTTGGGGATAGCTGCGAGATACTAGCCGGCACATTAACTTCTGACAATGGCCCCTCAGTATTCGTTAGCGTCTGAGTTTCAAGACTCGATCCAGCTTCCTTATCGGTTGCCTCGATCGAGTGTTTGCTGAACCTCTCCGAGAGCGCATCGCAACTGTTCATCCCGAGCGCGAGCATTAAGGCCAAACACCACCCGATCGATCGAGAAACTAAGCTCCACTTCAGATTCGCTCTTAACACCCGCACCTCTGCTTTGACAAGTTACTTGTTTGCATTGCTTATTTTACTAGGGTTGGCGAGTTTTTCAACGATCCGCTCTTCTGGGTTGAGACGATTGGCCGCAAGCGATCATCAACTAGATCTCGTTTCGATCGATTATTACTTTTCGTAAATAATATCTGTCCGATCGACCAAAGCAGTCTCTTAACTTTCAGTCACGATCTCGATCTGTTGGCGTAGCCGCTGGAGCAAGAGAATTGATCGTTAGCAATTCACCCCAAACATCTGGGAATATATTATGAATGTAGATATGTAACTAAAGGGCGATCAATCGCAAAATTCGCGATCCGATCTAGTCACAACCGAGCTGTAATCTCGTGCTAGACGAGCTTGTGGGGAATTATTAAGTTTATTTAAAAAAAATGTATTCAGCTTGACTTTTACACCGATTCCCTTGAACTAGGATCGATATAAGCATCTTGGGGAGCGACTTTGAATTATTGTTAACGAATGGTGAATATCACTCGTTCATGAACCTATAATTCATCAACAGAGGTACTGCTTCAGCAAACATGTTTTGTGAAAACAGTACGGCTTGAGACTGGAAGTTCCCTTGGAAGCAAAGAGATCGAGCAAAGTTTTTGGCTCCGTTAAACTAAAAAAAATGGGCACTCACAGTTGGGTATCACCTCGTTCCTTGTCTAGAGAGGAGAATCCTCATGACAATTAGTCCGCCAGAGCGGGAAGCAAAAGTAAAGGTAGTCGTTGACAAAGATCCAGTCCCTACTTCATTTGAAAAATGGGGTAAACCTGGTCATTTTGATCGCACCCTTGCTAAAGGACCAAAAACCACTACGTGGATTTGGAATCTTCATGCTGACGCACATGATTTCGACAGTCACACTAGTGACCTAGAAGACGTCTCTCGTAAAATTTTCAGTGCTCACTTCGGACATCTCGCCATCATTTTTATATGGTTGAGCGGGATGTATTTTCACGGTGCCCGTTTCTCCACTTATGAAGCGTGGTTAACCAACCCCACTGGGATTAAACCCAGTGCCCAAGTCGTCTGGTCGATCGTCGGTCAAGACATCCTCAATGCCGACGTTGGCGGTGGCTTCCACGGGATTCAAATCACATCTGGTCTATTCCAGTTGTGGAGAGCGTCCGGGTACACCAACTCCACCCAGCTTTATGCTACTGCTATTGGCGGCCTCGTCATGGCTGGTTTGATGCTGTTTGCTGGTTGGTTCCACTACCATAAACGCGCTCCCAAATTGGAGTGGTTCCAGAACGTAGAGTCAATGATGAACCACCACCTGGCTGGTTTGTTAGGACTGGGCTGCCTATCCTGGGCAGGTCACCAGATTCACGTCTCTCTTCCCATAAATAAATTACTGGATTCTGGTGTCGCACCAAAAGATATCCCCTTACCTCATGAGTTCTTGGATCCGACCAAGATGGCCGAACTGTATCCCAGTTTTGCTAAAGGTCTGACGCCGTTCTTTACCTTGAATTGGGCAGAATATGCCGACTTCTTGACTTTCAAAGGCGGTCTCAATCCGACGACTGGCGGTCTGTGGTTGTCCGATACGGCTCACCATCATCTAGCTTTGGCTGTACTCTTTATCGTTGCCGGTCACATGTACCGCACGAACTGGGGCATCGGTCACAGTATGAAAGAAATTCTAGAAACCCATAAAGGACCATTTACTGGCGAAGGCCATAAAGGTCTATATGAAATTCTCACCACATCTTGGCACGCTCAGTTAGCAATTAACTTGGCAATGTTGGGTTCGGTCAGCATCATCGTGGCACAACACATGTATGCAATGCCTCCGTATCCATACCTGGCTACCGATTACGCTACTCAGCTATCGTTATTTACCCACCACATGTGGATTGGCGGTTTCTGTGTCGTCGGTGGTGCTGCTCACGCAGCCATCTTCATGGTTCGGGATTACGACCCAGCAATGAACCAGAACAACTTACTCGATCGGATGCTGCGTCACCGCGATGCAATTATTTCGCATCTGAACTGGGTATCGATGTTCCTAGGTTTCCATAGCTTCGGTCTGTATATCCACAACGACACCATGCAAGCTTTGGGTCGTCCTCAAGATATGTTCTCCGACAAAGCAATTCAGTTGCAACCCGTATTTGCTCAGTGGATTCAAGGCTTGCACACTGCTGCTGCCGGAAACACTGCACCAAACGCACTGCAAACTGCTAGCCTAGCATTTGGTGGCGATACTCTCGCTGTCAACGGCAAAGTGGCAATGATGCCGATCGTTCTGGGTACGGCGGACTTTATGGTTCACCACATCCATGCTTTCACCATTCACGTCACTGTTCTGATCCTCCTCAAAGGGGTCTTGTTCGCTCGTAGCTCTCGGTTAATCCCCGATAAAGCTAGTCTGGGCTTCCGCTTCCCTTGCGATGGCCCCGGTCGGGGTGGTACCTGCCAAGTTTCTGGTTGGGATCACGTCTTCCTCGGTCTGTTCTGGATGTACAACTCTATCTCGATCGTCATCTTCCACTTTAGTTGGAAAATGCAGTCAGATGTATGGGGTACTGTCGCTCCTGACGGCACTGTGTCTCACGTTACTGGTGGCAACTTTGCTGCTAGTGCGACGACAATCAATGGTTGGTTGCGTGACTTCTTGTGGGCGCAAGCTTCTCAAGTCATCAACTCTTACGGTACGGCCTTATCTGCTTACGGTCTGATCTTCTTAGGCGCACACTTTATCTGGGCATTTAGTTTAATGTTCCTATTTAGCGGTCGCGGCTACTGGCAAGAACTGATCGAGTCGATCGTCTGGGCACATAACAAGCTCAACTTTGGACCAGCAATTCAGCCTCGCGCTCTGAGCATTATTCAGGGTCGGGCTGTTGGGGTCGCTCACTATCTCCTTGGCGGGATTGCGACTACCTGGGCATTCTTCTTAGCTCGATCGATCGCAATCGGCTGATGAAAAGATGTTCGATATCGGTGGCCAGCAAGCGGATTTAACTCCATCAATGGCTACCGATCGAATCTGGGTTTCCAGGTTCGGCCATCATTCAACATGATGCTAATTTAATGCCACACGAGATGGTTACAGTTAGCATCATCTCTACTGTAATCATCTCGCCTGTCCGCGAGGAAATCCGATAAGAAAACTATGGCAACTAAATTCCCAAAATTTAGCCAAGACCTCGCACAAGATCCGACCACTCGTCGGCTCTGGTACGGGATTGCCACGGCTCATGACTTTGAAAGCCATGATGGCATGACTGAGGAAAATCTTTACCAAAAGATTTTCGCAACTCACTTTGGTCATCTAGGTATTATCTTCCTCTGGGCTTCTGGTAACCTGTTCCACGTAGCTTGGCAAGGCAACTTCGAGCAGTGGATTAAAGATCCACTGAACGTCAGTCCGATCGCACATGCAATCTGGGATCCCCACTTCGGGCAACCTGCTGTTGATGCGTTTACTCAAGGTGGCGCATCCAATCCAGTCAACATCGCTTACTCTGGTGTCTACCAATGGTGGTATACGATCGGGATGCGGACAAATGATGACTTGTACATGGGGTCGATCTTCTTGCTCCTCCTCGCTTCAGTCATGCTGTTTGCTGGTTGGTTGCATCTGCAACCCAAATTCCGCCCTAGCTTGTCTTGGTTCAAAAATGCTGAGTCTCGTCTCAATCACCATTTATCTGGTTTGTTTGGGGTCAGTTCTCTGGCTTGGGCCGGTCACTTAATCCACGTTGCCATCCCCGAATCTCGCGGTCAGCACGTCGGTTGGGACAATTTCTTGAGCACGTTACCTCACCCAGCAGGGTTACAACCCTTCTTCACAGGTAACTGGGGCGTATATGCCGAAAATCCCGATACCGCGCAACAGATGTTTGGGACTTCCCAAGGTGCTGGCACGGCGATCTTGACTTTCTTAGGTGGCTTCCATCCCCAGACTCAATCCTTGTGGTTGACTGATATGGCGCACCACCATCTAGCGATCGCGGTAATCTTTATCGTCGCTGGGCATATGTATCGCACCAACTTTGGGATCGGTCACAGCATTAAGGATATCCTCAATGCTCACAAACCACCCGGAGGCAGACTGGGCGATGGTCATAAAGGTCTTTATGATACCGTCAACAACTCTCTCCATTTCCAATTAGGTTTGGCATTGGCTTCGCTCGGTGTCGTCACTTCCTTGGTGGCTCAACACATGTACTCCATGCCGCCTTATGCGTTCTTGGCGCAGGACTTTACCACCCAAGCCGCACTATATACCCACCACCAGTATATTGCTGGGTTCTTAATGGTTGGTGCCTTCGCTCACGGTGCGATCTTCTGGGTTCGTGACTACGATCCAGAGCAAAACCGCAACAACGTGCTCGCGCGGATGCTAGAGCACAAAGAGGCAATCATCTCTCACTTGAGCTGGGTGTCGCTGTTCTTGGGTTTCCATACCCTCGGCCTCTACGTGCACAATGACGTTGTAGTTGCCTTTGGTACACCTGAGAAGCAAATCTTAATCGAACCAGTATTTGCCCAGTTTGTTCAAAGCAGCCACGGTAAACTACTCTACGGTTTTGATACTTTACTCTCTAACTCTGGTAGTTTAGCTTCCACCACCAGCGCAGTTTACCTGCCAGGTTGGTTAGAAGCGATTAACTCCGGTAGCAATTCCTTGTTCTTGACGATCGGCCCTGGTGACTTCTTGGTTCACCATGCGATCGCCCTCGGACTCCACACCACCACCTTGATCTTGGTCAAAGGTGCGCTGGATGCCCGTGGTTCCAAATTAATGCCCGACAAGAAAGACTTCGGCTATGCCTTCCCTTGTGATGGCCCCGGTCGTGGTGGTACTTGTGACATCTCCGGTTGGGACTCGTTCTACCTGGCAATGTTCTGGATGTTAAACACCTTAGGTTGGGTAACATTCTACTGGCACTGGAAACACTTAGGTATTTGGCAAGGTAACGTAGCGCAATTCAATGAGTCCTCGACTTACTTAATGGGTTGGTTACGCGATTACCTCTGGCAGAACTCCTCACAGTTAATTAACGGCTACAACCCTTACGGGATGAATAATCTGTCTGTATGGGCATGGATGTTCCTGTTCGGACACCTAGTCTGGGCGACTGGCTTTATGTTCTTAATTAGCTGGCGTGGTTACTGGCAAGAGTTGATCGAAACGGTTGTCTGGGCACACGAGCGGACTCCTCTTGCGAACTTGGTTCGCTGGAAAGATAAGCCTGTTGCAATGTCGATCGTTCAAGGTCGTGTTGTCGGTCTAGCTCACTTTACAGTCGGCTATATCCTTACCTACGCAGCCTTCTTGATTGCCTCTACTGCTGGTAAGTTCGGATAGTTCTGAAGTTATCATCGGTTAAGTAGAATCCCCCGTCACCTAGTGGCGGGGGATTTTTAGATTCAGTCAGTTATAATCGATTTATGGATTACGAATGGGACACGACCAAAGCAGACACTAACTTTAAAAAACATGGGGTAAGCTTTGAAGAAGCTCAAACAGTTTTTAATAATCCCCTAGCAATGATTTTTGATGACGAATTACACTCATCATTAGCAGAATATCGAGAGATTATTATCGGTCATTCTCAACAAAATCGGCTACTGCTCGTTAGCTTTACCGAACGTTCCCAAGCTATTCGCATTATTAGTGCCCGTCCAACGACTCAAAGAGAACGTGAAGATTATGAAAACACCTCATTCTAATCCAGCTCCAGATAATGAAGATGATTTAGCAGCCGAATATGCTTTTGATTATACCAAGGCAAAACCCAATCGATTTGCGACACGAGATTCTTCAGCAAAAATGACTATCATCGTCTTGGATGAAGATATCGCCCAAGTCTTCCCTACTTCAGAAGCTGTTAACACAGCTCTCAGACAGTTAATTACATCAAATTCTTAGCTCACTTCACCGTTGGTGATATCCCCAGGTATGCAGCTTTGCAGATCGCCTCTACTGCTGGTAAATTCGGATGGTTCTGAAGTTTGGGTTCAATAAAATCTCGACTCGCTTAGTAGCAAGAAATTTTAGATGTAAATTTCAGTATGAGATAGGTATAATTACAGATAATAAAGAAAAAGCGAATCCAATTTTAATAAGAATTGGGTAAGCTTTGAAGAAGCGAAAGTAGCTAATGTCACAAGTATGACCCGTGAACCATCCAATCAAAGGCTTAGACTAGAGCAAGAGTGGAAATCTGTCCACAATGCATACCAACTCACTGCTGAAAGGCTGAAACGTTTAAGAATAGATTATGCTATCGAAACTGATACTAGTGGACGATTTAAATTAGCCAAAAATATTGAGACAGAGGAGGCCGAGTTAGATCGGTTGGAAAATAGACTTCGACAGATCGAGCGACAATTTAATAATAGGATAGCTTCAATTTTTCATGTCACATCTCGACTTCTTATTCGAGCTATCTCTCATTTGATTACGTGGCTTTTGCCTTTCCTAATCAGACGAATACAATATTTACAAAACCACAAATATATAATAGCGTTTGTTTCAACGTTGCTGATAATTTTAGTATTGGTATTAGCTAGTAACGATTTTTTTGGCTTGTTCATACCAAATCTCTCTTTCTCCACGCAAGAAAAAGAGATAAGATTCAGCTCAGGAGAACATATTTTAGTAAAGAAAGAAGCTTGGGTTAAGGAAAAGAATCAGCCTATTGATTCAGCCAATACGCAAGATATTAATAAATTAAAACTTATTTGCAAAGATAATTGGCACCTTAAAAATAATAATTTAAAAGAATTTGTTAAAATGTGTTCGATTGACTCAGAAGCAAAAATTTATCTCAATAATAAAGAGGCTGAGAGCACAACTAATGAATCCAAGTCTAGCCTGATTAAATTAGCTGTTTCTGTACCGATAAGCCGAGATTCTGGTGATGGAGTTTTTAATTCTCTTGAGATATTAAGAGGAGTCTCTTTGGCTCAAGAAGAAATAAACAAAGAAGGTATCTCATTCGATCGTAATAAAAAAGCATATTTGCAAATTAGCATAATTGATGATGGTTCTGAAAATAGATC
>NZ_JANNDR010000261.1:0-5243 GCF_031378165.1 Chamaesiphon sp. OTE_75_metabat_556 | reverse complement strand
GGTTGCCTGGTAGTACTGTAGCTGTGATATGTAGGGCTGATTGCATGGTTAAACTCCTGGTGGGTATACGATTCGTTGGCGAAGCCTCTGCTGGACGCGAGAATCGGGAAGGCATGAAGCTCTACAGATCCTCTCTCCTCGCTCAAATATCTTGGGGATCTATACCCAGTTCTCGTAGTTTGGCAGCAAGTCGATCTGCTCGTTGTTTTTCTAGCTCCGCTCGTTGTTTCTCTACCTCTGCCCGTTCCTCTCCACTCAGTAGCAGATCGCCATTACTATCCCACCAGCGCAACCAAGGCAAAGTCTGATTATCTACTTGCCCTTGCCAGATGCCTAACTCCACACCGAGCGGTGGAATTGGATAGTGACCGCGATCGTTCGGTCTTAATAGTTCATATCGCTGGGCAACCAATTCGTAGACTTCGACAGATGCTTTCTGCACCTCATAGATCGCATAGAACGGAATCCGAATGGCCTGTTCGTAGACCCAAAATTTTCCAGCTTTGGCTTCTGGATCGAGCAAAGAAGAAGTGGCATCGCGTTCTTCGGAGCCATCACCAGCGACAAATTCGATCGCGATTAGAGGCGCAACGATCTCTTTCCACATCACATAAGAGCGACGGTACTTGCCATCAAGCAACGGAGCTACATTAGGAACATAAAACCAATCTGGTGCTTCCGCTCCCCGCTCTGGCGGCTCGATCGATCGCCAATAAATGCCGGAGTCTTGACCGATACAGTAGCGTCCATCTGGATGTATTTGTTCCAGCACCGGGCGAATAGAACTAGTCAACAAGATACTCTGGGGATGTTCCTGAAAATTTTTCACAAACGTCCCATCCGACTCAGGTAGCTGGGTATGGTCTGGCAAAGATAGCGTCGGTGGCGATTGAGCAATAGTCATCCAAAATGCCTGCAAATCCAGAGAACCTTGGTTTAAATTATAGCAAATCTAGTTGTCTAACTACCAACGCTGCAATTCGTTCAATCCTAACTGCTTAAATGCCTCTTTGTAGGTGAAACTAGAAAAACTTTTCTTGCATTCTTGGGTGACTTGAATCATCAGAGTTTTCCTGGGTTTGTAGATATAATCGGTATTGCAAATACGGTCATATCACCTTACGACGTTACTAATGTCTCAGCATTGCCCGATTGGAAAACTTGGCCGATAATGTCATCGATCGGCGGATCGGTAATGCTCAGATCGACGACTTCTAGTTCGCCTAAAATTTGGGAAACAGTTTTGGTGAGCAATTCCTGCGTGACTAAAAATCTCGCCGATGCCCCTTCGACTTCCCGAACTTCTGCATAGGCTTCTAACTTGTGGCGGGGATAGATATGTTTGAATTCGACATTGACTTCCCGACAGGGTGAAAAGCGATCGACTAACCCGTTGAGATTGCCATCATAAATTAATTGCCCTTGATTGATCACCAACACTCGATTACATAGGGCGGTAATATCCGCCATATAGTGGCTGGTGAGCAAAATTGTGGCATTGAAGCGTTGATTGTATTCACGCAAGAATTGGCGGACGGCGACTTGGGCGTTGACATCCAATCCGAGTGTCGGTTCGTCGAGGAAGAGCACTTGGGGTTCGTGGATCAGTGCTGCTAATAGTTCAGCTTTCATCCGTTCGCCGAGCGATAATTTGCGGATCGGTTGGGTGAGTTTGTGCTGAATCGAGAGCATTTCGGCCAATTCTTGAATCCGCAACTCGGCTGTGCGATCGCTCAAACCATAGACAGCAGCATTGATCTTGAGCGAATCGAGGGCGGGGAGATCCCAAATTAACTGCTGCTTTTGCCCCATTACCAGGGTAATTTGTTTGAGGAAGGCTGTTTCGCGCTTGAAGGGAATGTGTCCGGCAACTCTGACAGTTCCCGTCGAGGGGTGAATCAGTCCGCTCAACATCTTGAGCGTGGTGGTTTTACCCGCACCATTTGCGCCCAAAAAGCCGACAATTTCGCCAGCTTGGATCTCAAATGAGACATCCCGCACGGCGTTGATTTCTTTATAAGTACGCTGGAAAAAATGTTTGAGAGTGCCTTGAAAACCAGGCTCTTTGATCGCAACCGGATAAACTTTGCTCAGGCGATCGACAATAATACTAGCCATAAATACTGCATGTAGATCCAAGCTCGATCGACTCAATCGCTTGCTGTAGGTATCGTGATGAGGAAGATCGATCCCGAACGATCGCAAGAGAGTAAACTAGCCTTAGCTAACACTATAAACGATTCTTGCGCGTGAGGCTGCTGGCAAAGTATCACCCGTAACAATGCCCGAACCAGCTCAGAGCAGATCTAGTTGCCAATCTTTGAGGATTGCTAAATTGATAAAGCCACTACCTAAAGCGATCGCCAAAATCCCCACCAGCGGGCGGTAATTAGCTCCCAACCACGGTACCTGTTGCCTATCAATCGCACGCGGTTATCAAGATCGGGTAAATCTGCTGTTTGCACCCACCAACCAATTGAGCGAGTAGCTAACTGTTTGATCCCAAATCCTGGCATAAATTTGGCTAACACAGATAGCATCTGTGGAGCTTCAGCAAAAATCGGATCGGTGAGCAGTCCCCCTGTATTCTGAATATGTCCCATTTCGCTCTTGTTCTCGGAGCATAATATGAAAAACGTATTCGCTAGGCGTATTAAAATCGTCGGAGATCGCTTGTCGCTCGATAAAGTCGATAATTTGGTTGGGTAGTGAGATATTTAGCATCAAGCCTCTACCAGCATAATTTCCTACGTTACCTAATTTTAGCTCAGGTAAAACTCTAGCGTCGATCTCTTGATAGAGCCTCACCTTCACTCATTCAAACACGATCGACTATAAATCTATTAAACCAAGGCTAATTTGAATTGCTCGATCAACTTCATTCAATTTCGCAGAATCGATCGCACCAATTCGTTTAATCAAGCGTTGTCGATCGCGTAGCGTAGGCGAAGCCTAATCGAGCGAGCGGATTTGATTCAACAAAATTACTGAGGTTGTCTTCAATCCGCCTTCTGGTGGCTCGATCAGAACCTCTGTCGGATCTAAACGATCATCAAATTTAGAAGTAATTGCCGCAATAATGATAATTGGACTACGCTGGTTAGCAATATTATTCTGGATGATTAGTGCTGGTCGTGTTTTACTGATTTCCGATCCAATCGTCGGGTCAAAGTTGACCAGATAAATCTCTCCCCGAATTGGCTGAATAATTTGTTGCGCTGTCATACCTCTTCATCGAGTGCGAACCATGCGAATCGAACCTCACTCATTCAATTAATACGGAACGATCCTCGATTTATCGCCCTATTAAATTTGGGCGTTTCTGAATGAGGGTATGAATTCTGCAAGAAACCTGACTTCTTCCAAAAATTCAAGTTTCTGTCCTCACCATTTACCCGCGATCGTGCCACAAAAGCCCCAAACGTCTAGAATTCAGGCTTGACTCCCAGGACAAGATCTACGCTTACTGTAATCGTTGGCGTAGCCTACCGTAGGTAATCGATCAAATGTTCGCCCACTCTGAGCGCATTAGCAATAATTGTTAAGGCTGGGCTAACACTGGCATTGGATGGAAAAAAGCTACCATCTACCACATAAAGATTATCCAGATCGTGAGCACGACAATTGGGATCTAACACCGAAGTTTGGGGATCTTCGCCAAAGCGACAGGTGCCACACTGATGCGCCATCACAGCCAGGGGTGCTTCACCTTTGGGATGCGGTACACCAGATTGGAAGCCATCTAGAGATTTTTCTACCCCTTTCAAGATCTCAATCCACCGATAAATTAATCGATCGTGTGCCTCGGTATTATTAGGTGTATAGTCAATATTTATTTTGTTGCCTATCAATCGCACGCGGTTATCAAGATCGGGTAAATCTGCTGTTTGCGCCCACCAACCAATTGAGCGAGTAGCTAACTGTTTGATCCCAAATCCTGGCATAAATTTGGCTAACACAGATAGCATCGGTGGAGCCTCAGTAAAAATTGGATCGGTAAGCAGTCCCCCCGTATTGTAAATATGTCCCATTGGGTAAGCGAAATCTTTATCGCCCCAATAAAAATCATTTAGATAAATGCTGCGCGGAAATACTCCCGAATTTTGTTTCGTACTGATTTGAACTATCGCAGTCATCAAACCCTTCATTAAATTTCGCCCCACCAAATCGGAGCTATTCGCCAATCCCTGGGGATGAAGATCGTTGCGAGAATGTAATAGGAGCGCGGCTGAATTCACTGCGCCACAGGCTAAGACGATAATATTTGCCAAAAATAGATAGGATTGTCCGCCAATTTCCGCCTCTACCCCTTTCACCGCCCGCCCCGAAGGATTGGTGTGTAAACAAACCACTTTTGCCCCTGTTTTAAGGGTGACGTTGGGATACTTTAAGGCGGGAGTAATCCCGTAAATCTCGGCATCGCCCGTAGGATCAGCTGCTTGGTGGTTTAGAGATAGGGGGATCGAGGTGGGATGCAAACCTTGTTTCTCGATGGCGGTGACGACATCTTGAACTTGAGATTGATGTTCGATCGCTGGAAAGGGATATTCGCTACTATGGGATGGTTCGGTGGGATCGTTGCTACTGTGCCCATGCACTTGGTAGAGGGCTTCGGCTTCGGTATAGTAAGGTGCAAAGTCTGCATATTTCAGACACCATGCTGGTGATATTCCCGCTTGATGTTTTACCGCTTCAAAATCCCGTTCTCGCAGCCTTAGTAATGCGGCATTATAAATCTTGGTATTCCCACCCACTGCGTAATTCATCTGGGGCGAAAATGGTTCTCCAGCACTGTCATACCACTGCTCTGGGGCATGATATCGATCGCGTTTGAAGGCATCTACATCGCTGCGATTTTGGGCAGCGACAGACATGAAATCACCCCGTTCGAGGATCAGAATTTTCTTCCCTGCGGCTGCGAGTTTATGGGCGAGGGTACCGCCGCCTGCACCTGTGCCGACGATAATTAGATCGTAATCTTGGTCATCAATAATCATCCTCAGATCCCCTGCTACTTATACTGTAATAATCTTATTTGTGTTAGTCTGTGCAATAGATTCGGTCGATCGCCATGCCTCAAAAAGTTCGAGAACTTAAATCAATATTATTAAGTGCTGGCTTTACTTATCGATCTGGTAAAGGTAGCCATACAGTATGGAGTCACCCAGGTCTAGACTACAGCATTATTCTATCGGGTCAAGATGGTGCAGATGCCCAGAGATATCAAGAAAAAGACGTGCGAA
>NZ_JANNDR010000242.1:0-3077 GCF_031378165.1 Chamaesiphon sp. OTE_75_metabat_556 | reverse complement strand
CACTCGTCAAAGGTGGCTTTTCCTTCGCTTTCAACGGTTTGGCGCAGTTGTTGTAGGGTCGATAGTAAACCCTGGGGACTGGCTAGATTGAGTGATTCGGTAATAGGTTTAGAAATTTGACTAACCATCTAAAAATCTCCTAAATCGATTTGGTTTCGAGCGATTTAAAGCGTATTAAAAATCATCCAATCTTGAATATTTTTATTCTTTAAAACCAACTCAGCTTGACTAATTTCATCGTCAGTTCCTTTGACGATCGTCAGGTAATATCCTTGCGCTAAAAGATCGCTATAGTGCTTTGCTTGCTTTTCAGTAATATCAAAGCCAATGCCACCGCCGAGAATACCGCCCGATACGGCTCCATAAAAAGCTCCAGCCGCGATGCCAACTAATACGACAGCACCGCTAAAAGCTGAAAATGCTAGTGTTGTCAGTCCAGCGACGACACCACCGACGACACTGCCCATTGCCCCAGCATCAACGGCACCATGTTCGATCCGCTCGACTGTTTTACCCCAGGTAAACTCATCTTCAGATTGAACGGGCGACTCCATAGATTGCCCTAATGTGTCGGATGCTGAATCAAGATGCTCGGCAACAACGGAAACATTATTCATCTGAAAGCCAGTTGCTTTAAGTTGACGGAGTGCCGATTCAATCTCTTGGAAATTTGGGAACGTGCCTACTGCATTTTTGTGTTCTATGTTCATGTTAAATATCCAGTTTAAAGGTTGATTTTGGTATTAATTATTCTCCTCAATCATTTAAGTTAATGCGGCGTAATAACATCGCATTAATTGACACAACCACTGTCGAAACGCTCATTAAGATTGCCCCGATCGCTGGCGTTAATAAAATACCCAATGGAGCCGCGACTCCTGCTGCTAAGGGAATACCGATAACGTTGTAGCCAGTCGCCCAAAACAGATTTTGAGTCATTTTGTTGTAGGTTGCTTTGGCGAGTTTCAGCGCATAGGTGGCATCGAGCGGATCGCTTTTCACTAATACTAAATCGGCAGATTCGATCGCCACATTAGTTCCAGCACCGATCGCCAGTCCCAAATCTGCCTCAGTTAAAGCAGGTGCATCATTAATCCCGTCGCCGACAAAAGCGATCGGTTGTTCGGCTTTGAGCCGATGAATGAGTGCGGCTTTGTCTTGAGGCAAGACACGAGCATAATAGCGATCGATCTTCAAATCCTCAGCAACGGTTTTTGCCACCGCTTCGGCATCTCCGGTAATCATCACCACCTGTACGCCCATTTGCTGTAATTTGGCTACTGCTGCTCGTGCCGATGGTCGGACCCGATCTGCTAATCCAAAGATCGCCAGTACTTGCTTATCGTCCATCAAGACGATCGCGCTTTCACCCCGCGATTCACTTGCTTGCAGTCCAGTTCGCAAGGCTGGTGGAAACTGTAATTTCAACTCCTGTACCCATTCTGGTCTACCAACCCGATAACGCCGACCATTGACTACACCTTCAACGCCTTGACCTGGAACAGCTTTGAAGTCACTCGCCTTGACAAGCTGACTTTGGCGATGATTAGCTTCGATAACGATCGATTGTCCAAGCGGATGTTCGGATAAGGATTCTAGAGAGGCTGCTATTACTAAGGCTTGGGCTTCATCAATGCCGTCAGTATAAATTTCCTTGACTCCAAACTTGCCTTCGGTTAGTGTGCCTGTCTTATCAAAGGCGATCGTTTTAACCCCTCGCGCTCGTTCAAATGCCTCGCGGTTTCGCACCAAAATCCCGTTTTTAGCCGCCATCGCCGTGGCATTAATCGTGACCAAGGGAATTGCTAAACCCAGCGCGTGAGGACAGGTAATAACTAGCACTGTCACCGCCCGATTGATGGCAAATGTTAGACCGCCCTTACCGATCGATAGCCACACAATAAACGTTAATGTAGATACCCCGATCGCAATCAGAGTCAGCCAATAAGCCAACCTGTCGGCTAGGGTTTGATATTGACTTTTCGATGCTTGAGCCTCCTCCACCAGCCGCATAATCTGGCTCAGAGTTGTTTTATCTCCAGTCCGAATCACTTTAATTGTCAAAGCACCTTCGCCGTTAACTGCCCCGGCGACTACTTCATCGCTAGTTCTTTTGACGACTGGACGCGATTCACCAGTGAGAAAGGCTTCGTTGACGCTAGAGGCACCCTCAATGACTTCACCATCGATCGGAACTTGTTCGCCAGGACGGATCAGAATGCGATCGCCCTCAGCTAACGCGCTCACTTGGACATCTTCAATCCGCCCATTGACTTGCTGGTGAGCCACAGCAGGTACCAACTTAGCCAGATGCTCTAAAGCGCGGCTGGCTCCTTGCACAGAAGTCATTTCAATCCAGTGACCGAGCAGCATGATATCGACCAAAGTTACCAATTCCATGTAGAAGGAATCGCCTGGTAATCCAAAAGACACCGCCACACTGTAGACATAAGATACGGTAATCGCCAGCGCAACCAGCGTCATCATCCCAATTTTACTGTGCAGTTCAGCCCAAGCTCCGTGCAGAAATACCCAGCCACCATACCAGTAAATAACCGTAGCCAGAATCGGCGTAACCCAAGCCACGCCAGCAAACTGAATCGCTTGGTAATTGAACCACATCTGAAACATCGGCGAGAGATACAGCACTGGCACCGTTAGCAGGCAACAAATCAAGAAGCGTCGCTGGAACATCGCTGGGCTGTGTCCAGCATGTTTGTCGTGCCCTGCATGTTCGTGACTGGAATGTTGCGCCGGATCGTGCTGGTGGTCAATGTGACTCGGATGGGGGCGGTTTTGCTGTTCCTGATGGCGTTCGTGTCTCATAGCTGAATTCTCCTATAGATTATTTTCATCTCGGATATTTGGCAAAACCCACCCAATCCTGCGAACGCACCAGCACATTCACAACCCAACTACTGAATAAATATTAGTGAATTTTCATATCAACAAATACTATTTCTCGAAGTACTTTCGAGTTTTTGCTGCGATTTGAGGATTTGTCATTTTATCAACTGTTTCGATATCTGCAATATGTCCGCTGAGGTGATTTTTTTCAAGTTGTTCTTTTAATTCTC
>NZ_JANNDR010000352.1:0-3873 GCF_031378165.1 Chamaesiphon sp. OTE_75_metabat_556 | reverse complement strand
CGTTTCCGCAGCAAATTCGGCAGCGCAGGTATCGACTAATTTATAAGCGGGGACGACACCGAGATCTTTGCGATGTTTGCGAACGCTATCTTCAGTGGTTTTGGTGGCATAAGCAATCTGGCGATCGCTAAAGCCCTGACGTTTGACATCCCACAATTGGGTTTTGGTAAGGTCGGTTAATTGTTGGGTTTTGAGGAAAGATTCAGTTGTTAAAATATCCTGAAATTTGTCTAAAAACCACGGATCGACACCAGTCAGATCGTAGATATCCTCCAGTGACATCTTCAATTGCATCGCATGGCGGATGCTAAAGATCCGATCGGGGGTTGGCGTCCGCAGCAGCGACCGGACTTGCTCGATCGAGGGTAAAGCTTCATCCCGATCGCAACCCCAGCCAAAGCGACCGATTTCGAGCGATCGCAGGGCTTTTTGAAACGATTCTTGAAAAGTACGGCCGATCGCCATTGCTTCACCGACAGACTTCATTTGAGTGGTTAGCGTCTGGGAAGAGCCAGGGAATTTTTCAAAGGCGAAGCGGGGAATTTTGGTAACGACATAATCGATCGTCGGCTCGAAGGAAGCTGGTGTTTTTTTGGTAATATCGTTGGGAATTTCGTCTAAGGTATAACCCACCGCTAACTTCGCTGCAAATTTGGCGATCGGGAATCCCGTTGCTTTAGACGCCAATGCCGACGAGCGACTGACGCGGGGATTCATTTCGATGACGATATATTCGCCCGTGTCGGGATGTACTGCAAACTGAATATTCGAGCCACCTGTTTCGACGCCGATCTCCCGAATGATTTTAATCGACGCATCGCGTAACCGCTGATACTCCTTGTCCGTCAGCGTTTGCGCGGGCGCGACTGTAATCGAATCCCCCGTATGAATCCCCATCGGATCGATATTCTCGATCGAGCAAATAATCACGACGTTATCTGCCAGATCCCGCATCACCTCTAGCTCATACTCTTTCCAACCCAGCAAAGATTTCTCGACCAAAATCTGATCGACAGGCGAAGCTTCGAGTCCGGTATGGACGATCGCTTCAAATTCTTCTTGATTGTAAGCAATTCCCCCTCCGGCTCCACCCAGGGTGTAGGCGGGACGCACGATCAGCGGGAAGTTGCCGATCTGTTTACCGACTTCCCGTGCCTCTGCGAGGCTAGTAGCGATGCCTGATGGACAAACTGGTACACCGATCCGGGCCATCGCTTCTTTAAATAACAGCCGATCTTCGGCCATTTCGATCGCGGGTAGTTTTGCACCGATCAGTTCGACGTTATATTTTGCCAAAATGCCAGATTTGGCCAAGCTCACGGCGATATTCAGGGCTGTCTGTCCTCCCATCGTCGGCAGGAGTGCGTCGGGACGTTCCCGCTCGATCACACTAGCTACTAATTCTGACGTCAACGGTTCGATATAAGTGCGATCGGCCGTGTCGGGGTCGGTCATAATCGTCGCCGGATTGGAGTTGACCAAAATGACGTAGTAACCTTCCTCTCGCAACGCTTTACAAGCCTGAGTGCCAGAATAGTCAAATTCACACCCTTGTCCGATCGCGATCGGGCCAGAACCTAAGAGTAAGATTTTGTGTATGTCAGTCCGGCGAGGCATAAGGTATGGGGGTAGAGGGTATTAGAGGGTAGGGAGTAGAGGGTTGGGGCAATTATGAATTCCGATCTATTTTACGGGGTTTGGGGTACTTCGTGCGATCGGTTTCAACCTTTAGCACTGCGATCTCCGTTGGTTGGTTGAGGCCAGATTAACCAATCCCGCAATCTTTCGACTCGATCGTTTAAGTTTGCAAAAAGTTATAGTAATCCGCCCAAATAGGGAACTATAGCAGGGGGATGATCACTAGGAGAAACTACGATCGCTGCTAGCGATCGGTTCTAGCTGTGCTGCATCTCCAATTAGCTTTACCACTGCATCTACCTACTGACACTTCAAATTTGGATCTGGCGGACGCTGCCGATCGCCCTAACCAAATTCTTGTTTACCGCGATCTTCGCTACTTGCTGCTCTCTACCCCCTGCACCTAATTTATGACAACTCTCAACCAAGAATTCGATCGTTTGGCACAATCTGTCAACCAAACTCTATCTATTCATCAGCAACAATTGCAACTGCAACAAGCGCAAATTAAGTCGCTGACGCAACTATTGCATTCGTGCCGGAATAGTAGCGGTCTAGATGCCCATTGTCTGAGTGCGATGGAACGGTTAACAACGTTACTCGATCGGCATCAGCACGAAAACGAGCGCATTTGTGGGTTACTCGACAGCACATTAATCCAAGCTAAAGATGCGCGGGATTTGACCATTAATCCCAGTGGCGAACTGGCTACCACTCTCAAATTGGAATTGGCCGAACTCGCCCAGCGGTTGGGTGTCGATCGGCTCAAGCTCTCCACCGCCAGTCATACACTCAAGCTGTGGTCGAAAATGATGACCGCACATCCCGACCCCGACGGTTATCAATGGCAGGTTCCTAGCTCTAAGCGCGGTTTGGGCTTTTACCATCAGACGCGGCTCCAGATTGTTGGTACCAAAACTGTTAGTTTAACTACTGGTTCGCCGCTGAATTAATCTGGGAAAGCGGGAAGCGGGGAGGCTTAGATTCCAGGATACTCACAAGCGGCGTTTTTATGCGGGGGTTCCCCCCGCATAAAAAAACGACAAGACAGCGACTGAAATCACGCGGAGGTTTCCTCCGCATGTGTTTCAGTCAAGACAGGAGCACCCCTACAGATTAATTGTGTAGGGGTGCCCATTGTGGGTACCCTCAGATCTCTGCTTTTACTTTCGATCCGCAACGCTCGATGCGATCGATTATTTACTAAGTAATTTAGTAATCTTACGTAGCAGTTGTTCGGGGTTGACTGGCTTCCACAAATAATCATCGACATATTGCTGACTAGTCGGGCTGATTTTATCCTCTTTTGTGGCCAGTGCGAGCATCTTCAGCTCCCCAATCGTCGTTGATTTGCGGATATTGTCGATCGCCCGATCGACTGTTGTCGCATCGAGTGCCAGATCGATAATCAACAGATCTGGTTTGAACATCGAGATTTGGCGGAATGAAGATTCGGCCGATAAAAACCAGGTGACTTGATATCTGGCTGCTGTCAGCACATCACAGATGAAATTAGCTAAATCTTCATCTTGTTCGATCAAGATCACCCGATTGGGAATGGGATTGAGTTCGGGATCTTGAAAAACCAGACTTCGATCCATTTCCTGCCAATCATTACGCTCAGGTACTTGGAGTGGTTGCGATGCCAACCTGACTGTGAACGTCGAACCAGAACCGACGATCGAATCAACTTCGATCGACCCCCCGTGCAGTTCGACTAATTGTTGAGTAATTGCCAGTCCTAAACCCATCCCCCCATAATCGCGATCGAAGGTGCGATCGAGTTGGTGAAACTTCTTAAATAGGCGGGGAATTTGGTCTTCTTCGATCCCGATCCCGCTATCTTCAACTTCAAAGACGGCATAGCCATCTTCCATCCAGGTACGAATGACGATCGTCCCACCTTCTGGTGTGAATTTAATCGCGTTAGTCAGAATATTTAATAAGATTTGTCGTACCCGTTTGGTGTCGCCTCTAAACCGCAATTCTCGACTATTAATCTGCGGATCGACATTCTCAATAATTTGCAATTCCAAATCGATCTTGCGATATTCGGCCTTAGATTTAACAATTTCGACTACTTGTTCTACTAGCTTGGTGGGTGAAAATTCGCTAATTTTCAGGAAAGTCTTGCCAACTTCTAGCTTATAAAAATCTAAGATGTCGTCAATTAATTCCGAGAGGTGTTCGCCACTATTGTGAATGATCTGGAGATAATTTTGTTGGCGATCTGTT
>NZ_JANNDR010000210.1:0-17863 GCF_031378165.1 Chamaesiphon sp. OTE_75_metabat_556 | reverse complement strand
GAAGAATTCGCTCGCACGATGATCGGTACCGAAGAATTGCATAACATCGAAATTAAAAAGATGTTGCGTGATTTTAGCTAAATTCAACTACTTATTTACTCCAAAAATATTTCCTATGAACGATCGACTAAACTGGTTCACGATTACTGTGAGTGGGCTAATTGCCACATTATTATTTGCGAGTGATATTCGAGCTGTAGCATCAATTCCTACTACAGCCAATAGGTCAGAATTTAGTGCCCCTGAGCTAATTGCAATTGCAGCCAGAAAAAAGAACAAGAAACGGATCGTGCGCAAAAAAGTCAGAATCCGTACTCAAGTCAAACCAGCGACCACTTCTACCGCACCCACCACATCACCCACTGATGTGACCCAAACACCTCCCACAACCACACCAGTAACACCCCCACCCGCGCCAGCAGAGCCGAGCGTCACCCGCGAAGAAGTCGAAGCGTTGCGCAGATCGAATCAAGAATTGCGAGAGGAACTCATCAGAGTTGATGGGAAGGCAGCGGAAACAACCAAAAAAGTCGAACAGCTCGACAAGCAACAGTTTTCATTAAACACCAAACTGCAAGGACAAGTAATTTTTGGAGCCACAGGCACTTTTGGCGGCGACTACAGTCGCAACACCGCCTTTGGACACCGGACTCGGCTCGAACTCAAAACCGAGATTGGTAGCGGCACCCTGACCACACGTCTGCAAGCAGTCGGTTTAGGTTTGTCTACTCAAAATCCAACTGGTACTGCGGCTGCGACCAATGAAGGCAGCTTATCCTGGACAGATGGAACTACCAATAGTAGCGTTGGCATTGATGCGCTCAAATATGAATTCCCGCTTACACCACAAACACAGGTGGTAGTTGCTGCTAATGCTGGTGCCGCCGATGATTTTGCTGATACTATCAATCCTTACTTTGATGGCGACGGTGCGAGTGGGTCAATTTCGGCTTTCGGCAATCGTCCATCGATTTATTACACCGTCCAAGGTCAAGGTGTGGGTATTCGGCACAAGCTCAACGATACTACCGAACTAAGCTTGGGCTATTTAGCTAGGGCTGGTAACGATCCGGCCACCGGCAGTGGCTTGCTAGGTGGTGACTATGGTGCCTTGGCTCAAATTAGTTTTAAGACGGGCGAAAATTCTAAAGTTGGTCTCACTTATACGCGGACTTTTAATTCCGATCCTGGTACGGGTAGCAGCAATGCTAATTTAGGTGGGATTAGTAGTAACTATGGAGTGCAAGGTTCCTTTCAATTGAGTCCTCAGTTCGCCCTCGGCGGTTGGGTGGGCTATACCCAAAATCAAGCTAGTAGCGGCGATCGTCAAATCTGGAATTGGGCGATTACAGCAGCGGCACCAGACTTGGGCGGTAAAGGCAATTTAGCTGGGTTCCTCGTCGGACAAGAACCGCGAGTAACCGCTTCCGGCATCGATTCGTTGACGGGTATTAATACTACTGATACCAGAGCTGGACTGCATATCGAAGGATTTTATCAATTCAAGGTTAGTGACAGTATCAGTATCACACCAGGAATTATCTATCTAACAGCACCCAATCAAGATGCTAATAGTAGTAATGCGGTCATTGGTGCAGTGCGTACTACTTTTACATTCTAAACTTCTCCGATCTTCAGATACCCCCAATCACTGTCGGATCGCTGTGTCCTTGGGGGTAAATCAACGATCGTGAAATCATGAGTTTTCCCGATCGGGATTGATCTTCGGAGCTTATTAAAATAAATTATCATTTAGATGTCGAGGATGATGATGCGATCGATTATACAACCTAGTTAAGATCGTTACTGGTATTCTATGTGTAAATGGCTGTCAATCTAGACTCCATTCATCATCGATTGTCTAACGCTGACAAATCGAAAAACTGTTTATACAGTGAGATCTTTATCGCGAACAAGGGAAAACTAAAAGTAGTCCATAATCTTTCTCATTATTGCTTTTCTGACTACTTATGTTAACAGCCATCTCTATTTCGGCGGTCGCGGCGGCTGCTACCATATTCTATAGTCGGAGGTCGTTATGTTACTTGCGCCACTTTCAAGATAATGACTATAGTCCAAAACTTTTTACCAAATGGGTAGTGGAAAATGGCATCTACGATCGCAAAGGTAGTCTGATTGCGACGATCGCTGCTCTCATCCTCGAAATCGCCAAAGAAGGTAGAGTACTTTCCTTGATAGTTTGTGTCGTTGGAGCCGCAACGATGATCTGGCAAGCTTTGCGGGAAGTCGATCCGCGTAAGGCGGGACATCCCATTCTTCAGCCGACACCGATGGCCCGAGCGGTTTATCATGTAGGACTGAATTTATACTTGTTCTTGTTTTTATGTTGTTCGCTAATCGTCTATAAAATTAGTGCTGATGACGATCTGGCTGCTTATTGGCTGATCGTGATCGTGGCGATCCAATCTTCCCCACTTTTCCTGTTACTTGCTAATGCCATTGTCTCGCGATCGCGTCGCCAGCTTTGAAATTCGATCGACATCAAAAAAAAGCTGCTACCCGATGATAGGTAGCAGCAATATTTTTAAACAAGTTGAAATCTCGATCGGTTGCTAGTAGAATCGTCTAACCACCAGCGACAGCCGGAACGATACTGACTTGGTCGCCATCTTTTAATGGTGTACCAGGGCCATTGAGGAAACGGATATCTTCATCATTGACATAGAGATTCAGAAACCGACGCAATTGACCGCTTTCGTCGCACAATCTAGCTTTGACACCAGGACAAGCCGTTTCCAGGGCATCTAGTAGCTCGGTAATACTATTACCTTCGCATTCGATCGTCGCGCGATCGCTAGTAAATTTTTGCAGGGCAGTGGGGATGAGAACTTTGACAGTCATTGAATCAGTTGGGAGTTGGGAGTTGGAAGTTGGGGGTCGGGAATGGAAAACACTTATATTCGTGAACTCTATCTACTTCCCCTACAGACTAAAGCCTAAAGCCTAAAGCCTAAACTAAGACTTGTTGCCAGTCGAGACGATCGAGTGTTTGGGAGCGTTCGAGGGCGCGCTCGAAGCTGTCTAATTTGGCTTCGATCGTGAACGGCTCGCTGACGTAACCTTGGATGGATTCTTGGGTTTTGAGGCCGTTACCAGTAATGTAAACTACAGTGGTTTCATCGGGGTTGATTTTGCCAGCTTCGACAAGTTTTTTGAGGACGGCGATGGTGGTACCGCCAGCGGTTTCGGTGAAGATCCCTTCTGTTTCGGCCAACAGTTTCATGCCTTCGATGATTTCAGCATCGGTAACAGATTCGATGTTGCCGTTAGTTTTGCGGGCGAGTTCGAGGGCGTATAAACCATCGGCAGGATTGCCAATCGCGATCGATTTGGCGATCGTATTGGGTTTGACTGGGGTGACAAAATCGCGACCTTCAGCGTATGCCTGAGCGATTGGCGAACAGCCTTCCGCTTGGGCACCACTAAAGCGGACGGGTTTATCTTCGACTAGACCGACTTTGACGAATTCTTGGAAACCTTTGTGAATCTTGGTAAATAGCGACCCAGAAGCTAGCGGTGCGACGATGTGGTCTGGCAATTGCCAACCCAGTTGTTCGGCGACTTCATAACCAAGGGTTTTGGAACCTTCTGAGTAGTAAGGACGGAGATTAATGTTTACAAACCCCCAACCATAAGTGTTGGCAACTTCACAACAGAGGCGATTGACTTGATCGTAGTTGCCTTGGACGGCCATTACAGTGGGGCCATAGATCACTGTACCCAGCACTTTGCCAGCTTCAAGGTCGGCGGGGATAAAGACACAACATTCTAAACCCGCATGAGCGGCAATTGCGGCGGTAGAGTTGGCCAAGTTACCAGTACTGGCGCATGAAATTGTGGAGAAGCCAAATTCTTTGGCTTTGGAAAGTGCGACCGACACCACCCGATCCTTGAAACTCAAGGTGGGCATATTTACAGCGTCATTTTTGATGTAGAGATTTTTTAAGCCAAGGCGACGCGCTAACCGATTGGCTTTAAGCAATGGCGTCATGCCAGTACCGACATCGACGATATGCTCGTCGGGAACGGGAAGGAAATCTTTGTACCGCCAAATTGAGTGGGAGCCAGCTTTGATGCTCTCGCGAGTCACTTTGGTACGGAGATAGTCGTAATCATATTGGACTTCCAATGGCCCAAAGCAGAGTTCGCAAATGTGGGTGGCTTTGAGTTCGTACTCTGTGCCGCATTCTTTGCAGGCTAATCCTGTGGCGGCAGTGGTTCTGTTGCTGTTTAGGGTTGCTTGGGTCATGGTGGGATGTCGCTGTAATTTAGAGATCCGTCAACTTGTTGAAATCAACAATATCATGCCTCTTTTGAGTCGTCAAACATACCCGACTAATTTAGTCGGGTATAGATCGAAGTAATCGCGCTGGATGCTGCAAGAATCTTAGGCCAGCGAGAGTGCAGAGCCGATCGCTTAGGACTTGAGATGTCGATCGAAGATGACTTCGGGAAAGGGACTGCCAGATCGCAGGCGATCGGTTTTAGCAACTGTATCTGAGAATAATGGTGACTGTTGACCTTTTAATTCCCGAGCGAAAAAAGCTACCGTGTAGGCATTGATAATTTTCATCGCTCGATCGGGCGCGATGCTGCCACCACCATTCCGAATTCTTGACTTGAGCGGACGATCAGCAAAATTCATGTGGGCAGATCCCAACAGCTTGAGATTCTCGCCACCCCAATCTCGAAACCAGCGATCTCGTTGCTGATAGCCCCACTCGTCAGTTTGTCTCGATCGACGCAATGAGCCATCGGTCGAGGTGAGTTCGGCGGTGGTGGGGCGAGAATAGTCAGATTGCATGAAGAAAAATGGCTGCGATGCGCCATGTTGAGCCGCAGAGCCAAATAGCAATCCGTCCATATTCAGACCAGCCTTGAGCCGCCGATCGATCGAGCAAGCTTGGGCAGCGGCAGCACCACCAAATGAGTGCCCAAAAATGCCAATCCGATTCAGGTCGAATGCACCATCAAACAAGTGGTGCTGGTTAATCTGGGGCAATCGATCTAGTACAAACTGAATATCTTGAGTTCTCAAGATTAGTTGTTCTTCGCCGACTCGCAGCAATGTTGCTAAAGCGGCATCGGAAGAGGTGTAATCCGATGATAAATTGCTATGAATGATCCGACCGCTCGGATATACCGCCAGCGGTACCGAACAAGGATGTTCCAGTCCGATGACAACAAAGCCATGACTGGCAAGCTCTTCAGCCTGAAAAGTATTGTCCGTACGATAGCCACTCCAGGACGGCGTGTAGAGCAAGATCGGATAGGGAGATGTTGGTGACGCAATGGCCACATCTCGCACGGCATGGGTTTTAACTAGACCGAGATGACTAAATACGCCCTTGGGGATCGATTGACGATCGGGCAAATAGGGAGCTTTTTCACCATAGTTGGAGATGGCTGGATACCAGACTTGCACGACCAGTTCGCGCGGGGATTTGGTTGTAGGATCGCACCGTTCTAGCCGCGATCGATCGACTAAATCGATCGATGTTGTCCCGACGGGATACCGACCAGTCGGGACTGGCAATCCAAATACAGGGAATAGATAAGAACAAACTATCGTCACTAAGCAACCAACGATCGCCACAGTAGCAGCAATAACAGATCGCGGTAATGGTAATTTTGACCTGAAGTTTGCTAGCAACAATAGCAACGCGATCGCAATAGAAATAATTGCTGGTAGTAGTTGCCACCGATAGTTATCTGTATAAAATTTTGTCCCAACGGCGATCGGTATAACTACAGCGAAGATAGTTAAAGCCACATAGCTAGCTCTGTTCATCTATATCAGTACCTTGAGGATATCGGTCGCTACTCCATCAAATTTGATGCCCAAGTGGAGCTTGGCGATCGATTACAAAAAAGTAGGGTTCTCTAACCTAAATGGGGTGGCAATACCGATCGATAATTATTTAGTTTCCAAGCTGACAGCGACGATGCTAGTAAGAGCCTTCCTTCGATATCACCACCTTGATTGTTTGTAGTAAGATTTTTAAATCTAGTGCTAGCGACCATTGCAAAATATACACCATGTCCCAATAAAATATTTCATCAGAATCTACGCTGGAACGCCCTTTAACTTGCCACAATCCAGTAATTCCAGGTAAGACTTCATAGCGCAGAAAGCGTTCGCGAGAAAACTGTTCCATGTTTTCCAAGGATCGCTCATAGTCTCTGACCGGTAGAGGTCGGGGGCCAACCAGACTCATTTGACCTTGTAAAACATTCATCAATTGTGGTAGTTCATCGATACTGTATTTCCGCAGGAATTTACCAATTTTGGTAATCCGAGGATCTTCTTTGATTTTAAACAGCACGCCGCCTTTGACTTCATTTTGAGCTTCTAGCTCCTTTTGGAGTTCGCTAGCATTTTCGACCATCGTGCGAAATTTCCAAACTTGGAAACGATTACCTTTGAGTCCGACCCGATACTGTCGATAAAAGATCGGCCCTGAAGATGTTTTTTTGACCGCGATCGCAGTGGCGATCAGAATCGGTGAAAGTAGGATCGAAATTACCGTGGCAGCGATGAGATCGAATAGCCGTTTCATCAAAAAATTAATGCCAAAAATTGGCAGTGATTTAAAGCGACTAGTCGGGATTTCTTCAATCATTTTAGTCTCGGCAGATCGCTGTGGAAGCTGAGTCTCAGCGGGAATCATCCGTAGATGAATTCCGGCTGCTTTCAAACTCCAAAACAAGATAATTTGATTGTCGATCGAGTCCTGAGTACAAACAAAAACTTCACTCACTTGACGGGAGCAAATATATTGAATGACTTGTTCTAGTTGGGTGTGTAGATCCCAAATCGATAAATCGATGATGCTATCGACTTTAAATTGCTTGGAACGCTCGATCAATTTTTTGACATTGTGGATGTCTTGTTGAGTACCCAAGAGCAGGACTGGATGCTGAAAAACCGGGTTGTGCTTGCGAAGCTGGATCGTCAGCAGATCGAGTGCAAATCTCGCACCACCAATGAAGAGAAAATTGAGCAGCCATGCCATGACAAACACCGATCTCGATATCCACAAACCGGGCTGATAGAAAAAAGCGGCAATCAAGACTACGGTCTGTGCTACCGTGAGCGACTTAAATAACTTGGAAAACCGATTTAGCTTGTCATCGGTACCATAAAAACCAGCAGTAGCTAGCGTACCAATGCTAACTGCCAGAATGGGAATCATCGAGTTGGCCACATGTGCACCGGCCACTGGGGTGCCCACCATGTCGGAGATCGTCCAGGAGGCATACAGCATTGCCATGTCCAATCCGACTAGGACGATCGATTGAATCCCAATCAGGGAATGTTGCCACCTGACGGAGAGGTTTGTTGCTCTGATATCTTCTGTCTGCCACGGATTGCCCAGCGTGTCAGTTTTTTTAAGATCGGTCATGCGATCGCCCCAAAAGTTAGTTGTGTGAGATTAAATAAAATTAGCAGTGATCTAGATCACTATTTATTTGTGATATTTATTAAGTAGTTTCTTGTGATGAGTGTTTCTGGTTATCTTCGCTAAAAAGCATGGATAATGTCAACAATCATTTGAATTTATTTTAACTATAATGCTCACAGTAGTATATTACCTCATTCCGATCGATGCAAGCCCGATCGATTTGCCTCATCCCGTCACCTACTAACAAGTTCAGTCATCTGGCTGTTGAAAATTACCAGATAGTGAAGAAAAATTGAGGAGAGATATTGAAGATTGTGAGCGTACTATCTACTGCTACATCGACCGCTCTATAAAATATATACTAGTTAGATAGATATTAATTTTGATGAGTTACAAGTGATCGTGCAATCTAGAATTGAGTACTGAATTAAATTTGAAGTTGAGTAGTTGAATTGCCAAAACGATCGTTCGTGAATATCGAGATTAGCGATGTCGATGCCCCAATCGCAGTCCTGCCGCTGTGCCGATCCCCCACGATTCCCAAAAATACTGGTGAATCGACTAGGCTGCCAGCACTCGGATCGCAGCGTCACCAAGATGGTGGGGGAGATTGAAGTCAGTGGTAACGTAATTTCATGACGCTCCCCCAATGGCGAGTGCCAGCAAGCCAACAAACAGATTCGCATCCATGTATCCGAAATGACAAAGTTAAGCTGAATTACTGTTTTTCATCAATGCTCTAATAGATCTACAGATTTACTCGATGTGAAAGCGCGATCGCCAAATACTTGCGAACATTGACGTCCGATGTAGATCGATTGTAGATCGATGCCTCAAACTAGCGAGCCAAAATTGCCAAATTGCCACAGGGATTAGTAAAGTTATGCAGCAATCTTTAACCACTGAAAGTAGTGTCTCGATCGTCATCCCGGCATACAATAGCAGTGAATTTTTGCCCGCAGCGATCGAGAGTGTCTTGGCGCAAACTTATCCAGCAAGTGCGATCGAGATTGTGATCGTCGATGATGGTTCGACTGACGACACCAAAGCTGTGTGCGATCGCTATCCGACTGTCACATATATTTACCAAGCTAACCAAGGTGTCTCAGTCGCTCGCAATCATGGAGCGCAGGCGAGTAAGGGTGAATATCTCCTGTTTCTAGATAGCGACGATCGACTATTGCCAGCAGCGGTAGAAATTGGCGTCGCAGCGATCCAAGATCGTCTGGAAGTGGGTTTTGTGTTCGGGCGTTATCTGTATCAGTTGCTGCGGGCTGACGGATCTTATACAACTGAGGATACATTTGATCGGCAACCAGCAAGAGCTGATTATGCAACGATTTTGGCAGACAAACATCGGCTGCAATGTGCTTGCATCCTGTTGCGCCGGATGGCATTTGAGTCTGTTGGTGGTTTCGACCCGAATTTAGCGGCAATGGAAGATCTAAATTTATGTTTACGCATCGCCTGCGATTTCCCGATCTACTTTCACGATCGAGTGGTTTCTGAATATCGAGTGGGCACGGGTAATGTCTCTAGTAACTCGGCAAAAATGCTCGTTGGCGCGATCGAGTCACATCGATTGCAACTGAGCTATGTCGAACAAAGTGGTCGCCAGGATTATGTAGCTGCTTACCAAGCTGGCGAGGGGGTTTGGATCGCACTTTTTGGCGATCGACTCTTGTATGAAGCAATTAGCTTGACGCAGGCTAGTGCGAACGACTCGGCGGAGAGTCTCAAAGCAGAAGCACTAGCAAAGCTCAGACTGATTCTGAGCTACGACCCCCAATTGAAGTGGATCGATCGCGAGGCTTATGAAGCTGCGACGGAAGCTTTATATGGGCAATTAGCACCCCAATCTTCGCTAGCTGACTGGAGAAACCAATTAACCTCGCCACAGACAGAACAGCTAGCTTGGTTGATGACCGATCGCCAAATTCAAGCGTATCCCCAAACTCAATGTCTCCATCAGTTATTTGAAGCGCAAGTCGATCGTACACCAGCGGCGATCGCCGTAGTATTTAGAGAGCAACAACTCACCTATCGCGAGTTAAACGATCGAGCCAATCGATTGGCACACCAATTAATCGCTCTCAAAGTCGAGCCAGAAGCATTGGTGGGATTGAGTGTCGAGCGATCGCTCGACATGGTGGTGGGGATCTTGGGTATCCTCAAAGCTGGTGGTGCTTATGTCCCGCTCGATCCGACTTATCCCGTCGATCGATTGGCATATATGCTAGCGGATGCCCGAGTGCCCGTATTGGTGACGATGGCGCATTTAGCCGGATCTTTTGGGAACTATGCCGGATCGCTAGTATGTTTGGATGCAGCAATAGCAGCGGAGTATAGTCACGAGAATCCAGTTGTCGCAGTTATTCCAGCCAATCTCATCTACATTATCTATACATCCGGTTCGACGGGCAAACCCAAAGGGGTGATGGTGACTCATGCCAATGTCGGTAGATTATTTGCGGCGACTCAAGCTTGGTATCAATTTGACGATCGCGATGTCTGGACGATGTTCCATTCTTATGCGTTTGACTTCTCAGTCTGGGAGCTATGGGGCGCACTGATCTACGGTGGTAGATTGGTGATCGTGCCGTTTGAGGTGAGTCGATCGCCCCAAGAATTTTATGAGTTATTAGCGCGCGAGCGCGTGACAATCCTCAATCAGACGCCTTCAGCTTTTCGGCAACTGCAACGCGTCGCTACTGAAGCCCAAGCTAATCTGGAGCTGAGTTTGCGATCGGTGATCTTCGGCGGTGAAGCGTTGGATCTGCCGAGTCTCAAGCCGTGGTTTGCTCAGTATGGGGACAAAGTACCCCAACTGGTGAATATGTATGGGATTACCGAAACCACCGTCCATGTAACTTATCGACCGATCGCGGCGAGCGATCTAGAGCGCGGGAGTGTCATCGGCTGCCCGATTCCCGATCTGGAATTAGCGATTCTAGATGCAGATCGACAACCAGTCGCGATCGGCGTAGCCGGAGAAATGTACGTTGGCGGGGCGGGGGTGACACGAGGGTACTTAAACCGTCCCGAACTGACTGCGGAGCGGTTTATTGCCAATTCGCTGGCGTCGCCAACATCGGCAACTTTATATCGCACCGGAGATTTGGCACGGTACTTGCCCAATGGTGATATTGAGTATCTGGGCAGAATCGATAATCAGGTGAAGATTCGGGGCTTTCGGATCGAGCTGGGTGAAATTGAAGCCGCGATCGCCCAACAGCCGCAGGTACAGGAAACCGTAGTCATCGTTCGTGAAGATGAACCTGGCGATGTCCGGCTAGTTGCCTATTTAGTACCAACAACAGCTACTCAGCTCGACATTGCTGCCTTGAGAACCAGTCTCAAACAGCAATTACCCGATTACATGGTACCATCGGCTTTCGTCAGCTTGGATGTCATCCCCCTGACCCCAAATGGCAAAACCGATCGTCAGGCATTACCCGCACCAATGCAAATTAATCTCGGATCTGGCCGAGATTTTGTCGCGGCGAGATCGACTACCGAAGCAATCTTGACCGAAATTTGGCAATCAATGCTCAGGCTCGATCGCGTTGGCGTGGAGGATAATTTCTTCGATCTCGGTGGGAACTCCCTCCTGGGACTCAAAGCGATCGCCCAAATCCAGTCCAGATTTCAGTTCAAAGTATCCGTAGTCCGGCTGTATCAGTATCCAACGATTCGATCGATGGCGGACTATCTGGCGACTGTCGGCACCGCGTCACCGATGGTAGCCGCTGCCAGCAAACCGACTCAAGCTACTCCAGTTGCCAATAATAGTGTCGCTGTGATTGGAATGGTGGGCAGATTTCCAGGTGCCGATAGTATTGAAGAATTGTGGGCGAACCTCAAGGCTGGGACTGAGTCGATAACCTGGTTTGATGAAGCTGACATCGATCGATGTGTCGATCGCGCCACGATCGCCGATCCCAATTATGTCCGCGCCAAAGGCGTGCTGAATGGAGCTGAATTATTCGATGCCAGCTTTTTTGGCATCGGTGCGAGGGAAGCTGAAATGATGGACCCGCAAGCACGGATCTTCATGGAACTAGCCGCCGCAGCACTGGAAACTGTCGGTTATACCGCCGTCGAGGACAATAAAATCGGCGTGTATGCTGGTGCGGCTGATAATACCTATTTTGAAAAGCATCTAAGTTGCCAATCCGCAGTGCTCGATCGCTTTGGCGAATTCCAAACCCATCTGGTCAACGATCGCGATTATTTGACGACCCGAGCTTCGTATAAATTAAACCTGCAAGGCCCCAGTATCAATGTGAGTACGGCCTGTTCGACTTCTTTGGTGGCAATTATTCAAGCTTATCAAGGATTGTTAAACGGTCAGTGCGATTTGGCCTTGGCTGGTGGGGTGGCGATTAGTACGCCCCAAAATCAAGGCTATCTCCACCAAGAAGGGAGTATTTTTACGCCTGACGGTCATTGTCGTCCGTTTGATGCCCAGGCTCAGGGGACATCATTTAATAATGGCGCGGGGATTGTCGTCCTCAAACGGCTGGATGAGGCGATCGCTGATGGCGATCGCATTTATACCGTCATCAAAGGTGTCGGTATGAATAACGATGGTGCCGATAAGGTCAGTTTTACTGCGCCCAGCGTCAAGGGGCAGATGAAAGCCATCCTCCAAGCTCAACAAAGTGCGGGTGTCGATCCAGAGTCTATTTCCTACGTCGAAGCCCATGGTACGGCGACGGCTTTAGGCGATCCGATCGAAGTCGAAGCTCTCACCCAAGCATTTCGGGCTAACACTCAAGCCCAGCAATTTTGTGGCATCGGTTCGATTAAGAGTAATTTCGGACACTTAACTGCGGCAGCAGGGGTGGCAGGATTTATTAAAACAGTCTTGGCACTCTACCATCGCCAAATCCCACCGAGTATTAATTTCGACAGACCAAATCCCCACATCGATTTTGCTAAGAGTCCCTTTTATGTCAACGACAAGTTAGTTGACTGGCCGAGTGGGGCTACGCCGCGTCGGGCGGGGGTGAGTTCCTTTGGCGGTGGCGGTACCAATGCCCACGTCATCCTCGAAGAACCATCCCAAATCGATCGATCCAGTCCGTCGCGTCCATCCCAATTATTGTTACTATCCGCTAAAACCGAAACTGCATTAGAGCGAGTCACTAGCGATCTCCAGCAACATTTACACCAACATCCCGATCTCAACTTAGCTGATGTCGCTTTTACCCTTCAGCAAGGACGGCGCGGTTTTAATTATCGACGCGCGATCGTCTGTCAAGACACGGCTGAAGCGATCGAGCACCTGGCAACGTTACCGCACCTCTCGACGGCCACTCGTCAAGTTCGCACTAAAAATCCAGGGGTAGTATTTGTTTTCCCCGGACAGGGTTCGCAGTATCTAAATATGGGTCGGGAATTATACCAATCCGAACCAGTATTCCAGCAGGCAATCGATACTTGTGCGGAGATCTTAGTGCCGCTACTAGAGCGAGATCTCCGCGAAATCATCTATCCAGCCCCAGCAGATTTCGCCGCTCATACCGAGCTGTTGACCCAAACTCGCTACGCCCAACCCGCATTATTTGCGATCGAGTACGCTCTCACCCGACTGTGGCAGAGCTGGGGCATCAAGCCAGCAGCCGCGATCGGCCATAGTATCGGTGAATTTGTCGCCGCTTGTTTGGCTGGTGTCTTCTCTCTTGCTGATGCCTTGAGTCTGGTGGCGATGCGCGGCAAATTAATGTGGAATTTACCTGCCGGATCGATGCTATCAGTCCGCTTGCCAGCGGCCGAGATCGCGCCCAGATTGACGGATGAAATCTCGATCGCGGCGATCAATGCCCCCGCTGCTTGTGTCGTCTCTGGCTCCACAGATGCGATCTCAGATTTGCAACGGGAACTAGAGGCAGCGGAAGTAGTTTGTAAGCTGCTACACACCTCTCATGCTTTCCATTCACCGATGATGGAGTCAATTGTCGATCCGTTTGCCAAGCTGGTGACTCAAATCCACCTGTCACCACCCCAAATCCCGTTTGTCTCCTCAGTCACTGGTGACTGGATTACCGCCGAACTAGCGACCGATCCGCAGTATTGGGCAAATCATCTCCGCCAGCCCGTGCGATTTGCCGATGGCATCCACACGATCTGGCAGCAAGATGAAAATTATGTGTTATTGGAGGTTGGGCCGCGCCAATCACTGACGATTTTGGCACGACAGCAGATAATCGATCGAGATCGCCAAATCGCGATCGCCTCCTTGGCCAATAGCACGTCACCCGAAGCCGAATGGCCAGCTTTACTCCAAGCGATCGGCAAACTGTGGTTAGCTGGTATCGATCTCGATCGATCGCAATTCTATGCACGAGAAACTAGACATCGCGTGCCACTGCCAACCTATCCCTTCGAGCGACAGAAATTTTGGATCGATCCCCCGCCTGCCCCAAATTTCGCCCCAGCAGTTACTCAGCCCATCCAAACCACCATCACTCTCCATCAACCACCGATCGTGCCATTAGTACCACCAACATCCCCTACATCCGAACCGCGCGAAATCCGACTACTGCCGGCGATCGCCGAAGTCTTCAAAGATACCGCTGGAGTGGAGATCGGCACGAGCGAACGGGAGGCCACATTCTTGGAGCTAGGTCTGGATTCTTTGTCACTGACTCAAGTAGCCCTGAGCCTAAAGAAGAAATTCCAAGTCAAAGTTACCTTCAGACAATTACTGGAAGACTGCTCGAATCTCACCACCCTTTCCCGATCGATCGATCTCCAATTGCCGCCAGCAGCCTTTCCCGCACCTGTCGTAGCCGATCCGACTCCAGTCGCGGATCTGTCAGTTCCGAGCGCACCTAGCCCCATCTTGCCGATGCCTGCGCCCCCCAGTGTCCCAATCTCGATCCAGCCATTACCACCGCCGATCTCCATGTCTGGCGAGCATCAAACCGCAATCGCCTCGCTCGTGCAACAGCAACTCCAGCTCATGGCAAGGCAATTGGAATTACTGAGCGGAAATGCTGTCGCCCCAATGCCACAACTGCCACAAATTCCGGCACCAATCGCGCCTGCTGTGCCAGCGATCGCTCTCGCCCCAGATCCGGTAAGATCTGCCAGTAATGGACATGGCAACGGTAATGGTCATAGTAACAACGGTCATCAGGCCAGCCCTAACGATCAAGCTCAGTCCGCGACACCCACTCAGCCCGATCGATCCGCAATCGCGATCGCCGGGCCATCGCCAGGAGCAAAAATCAGCAAGACGATCGACAATAGCTTAACCACCCAGCAACAACAGGATTTAGCGGACATCATCGATCGCTATGTGGCTAAAACTAGGGAATCCAAACGCCAAGCCCAGGAACACCGGCGGTATCTTGCCGATCCGCGCACTGTGTCTGGCTTTACACCCTTACTCAAAGAAATGGTCTATCCGATCGTCACCGATCGCGCGCAGGGGTCGCGGCTGTGGGATGAGGATGGTAATGAATATATCGACCTGACCAATGGCTTCGGGCTAAATTTCTTCGGTTGGTCGCCAGATTTCGTCACTGATGCCCTCAAAGCCCAACTGGACAAAGGGATGGCGATCGGCCCCCAAACGCCACTAGCCGGGAAAGTCGCCAAAAAGATCGCCCAGTTGACGGGGATGGAGCGGGTTGCTTTTTGTAATACCGGATCGGAAGCAGTAATGGCCGCATTGCGGATCGCCCGCACGGTGACAGGCAAAGATCTGGTGGCAATTTTCGCTGGCTCCTATCATGGTACTTTCGATGAAGTCTTATTCCGCGCCGGTCCCAATCTCAAAACTTTCCCTTCTGCACCTGGGGTGATGGCTTCAGCACTAGCAAATATCCTCGTGCTCGATTATGACAGTCCCAAATCGCTGGAAATCATCGCCGAATATGCCGACAGGTTGGCGGCTGTCATCGTCGAACCCGTCCAAAGTCGGCACCCCCAATTACAACCACAAGCATTTCTCCACGAGTTGCGCGCACTGACCGAACGATCGGAAATTGCCTTGATTATCGACGAAGTAATTACTGGCTTTCGGGTCGCCCCAGGCGGTGCACAGGAACACTTTAGGGTCAAAGCCGACATTGCCACCTATGGCAAAGTCGTCGGCGGTGGGATGCCAATCGGCATTCTCACCGGCTCGGCTAAATATCTGGATGCCTTAGATGGTGGCTTCTGGCAGTTTGGAGATCGATCGATTCCCGAAGTTGGGGTGACGTTTTTTGCGGGTACCTTCGTCCGCCATCCTTTAGCCTTGGCAGCCGTCGATGCCATTTTGGACAAACTCCAAGCTGGTGGCTCCCAACTTCAACAATCCCTAGCCACCAAAACTCAACAAGTGGTCGATCGCTTGGTCGCGCATTTTGAACTAGTTGGCGCGCAGATTAAAATCGAACATTTTAGTTCTTTGTTCTATTTGATGTTTGCACCAACCGAAAATTATGGTGGCTTGCTGTTTTATTTGCTGCGCGAACGGGGGATTCATATTTGGGAAAATCGTCCTTGTTTCTTGACGCTCGCCCATAGCGATGCAGATATCGAAACTATCATTTGGGCATTCCAAGTCTGTATTGCCGAACTGCAAACGAGTGGTTTCTTGGCTAGTTCGGCCAATGCAATGGCGATTAATCACAATTTACCACCGCAACCAGGTGCCAAGCTCGGTAAAGATCGAGCTGGAAATCCAGCTTGGTTTGTTACCGATCCCCAGCGGGATGGCAAATATCTGCAAATTGGTGCATCGGTAAACTAGGATTTAAACTTGAGTTTTGGTATTTATATTTCATTAAATATTGCTCCGTTATGATGGATTGTGTCTCCGATCGCCTAACTATACCTGCTGATGTAATTGTTGACGAGGTTTTAGAAATACCATTGACTCCAACCAGTCTCAAATTATCGATGAATTCAGCCGATCGATCTAATCGAGCTAATTTACAGACGATTGACTTCGATCCCTTTGTGGATGGCGAACTCTTGTTGGCTGCGCCAGCGACCGCATCCCAACAAGAGATTTGGCTGGGCGTCCAAATCAGCCATGAAGCCAATTTAGCCTGTATTTTAGCTCAGTCATTACAGATAGTCGGTCTGCTGAATGTAGCAGTATTGCAAGCAGCAATTAGGCAACTAATTAGTCGTCACGAATCATTGCGAACGACGTTTAGTGGCGATGGAATGACAATTTTGATTGCCAAAGAAGTTACCTTTGAGTTGTCAATTAGCGACTTATCAGCTTTAGGTACCAGCGATCGCGCCGCAGAGATTGATCGTGATCAACACCAATCTGTTAGCGAACCTTTCGATCTCCAACACGGCCCATTGTTTCGCGCGCGCCTGCTGAGACTGGCCGATCGCGAACACTTGCTAATTTTTGCCGTTCATCACATTGTTTGCGACGGGTGGTCTTTGGGCGTGATCGTCTCAGATTTAGCAAAAATTTATACCGCTCTCAATCGGGGCTTATTACCAGAGCTGGGGCAGCCAGCGTATTTTAGCGAGTATGCTTTTTGGCAGCAATCGCAGGTTGGTGCGCCAGAAACGATCGCGACCGCAGCCTATTGGCTGCAAAGATTTGCGGAGTTACCACCGGGGTTAGATCTGCCTACCGATTACCCACGTCCGCCGCTGCGAACTTTTAATGCCGATCGGGCGTACCATACATTACCCGCAAATTTAGTCAAACGCATCGAGAAGTTGGGAATCGAAAATGGGTGTAGTTTGATGACGACCCTCCTGAGTGCATTTGAAATCTTGCTGTTCAAACTGACCGGTCAAACCGATGTGACCGTCGGCGTGCCGACCTCCGGCCAAATTGCTGCGGGTCAATACAATTTGGTCGGACATTGTGTGAATTTTTTACCATTACGGAGTAGGATCGATCCGACGATCGCCTTCAGTGCCTATTTACGATCGCGCAATAGTGAGATTCTCGATGATTACGAGCATCAAAATTTTACCTTCGGCAGTTTATTGCAAAAACTGGCCATCCCGCGCGATGCTAGCCGGATTCCCTTAGTATCTACTGTATTTAATCTCGATCTAGATGGGGGCGGATCGAAATCTACGTTTGATGAATTAACTACCAAACTCACGGTCAATCCAGGCGCATTTGCGACCTTTGAATTCTTTCTCAATGGTGCCACTACTGCCAGCGGCAATCTCGATCTCGATTGTCAATACAATTCAAATTTATTTAGGGCGATCTCGATCCAACGGCGGTTGGGCGAGTTTGAAAATTTACTCACGCAGATTGTCGCCACACCCGATCGACCGCTGCACCAATTATCCTTATTGAGTGCGGCGCAAGCGCAGCAATTATTAGTCGATTGGAATGCGACCCAAACCGACTATCCGCAATCTCAGTGTGTCGATCGGTTATTCGAGCAACAGGTGGCACTGGCTGGCGATGCAGTCGCGTTGGTATTCGAGTCGCAACA
>NZ_JANNDR010000199.1:0-2992 GCF_031378165.1 Chamaesiphon sp. OTE_75_metabat_556 | reverse complement strand
AATCGAAGTTGCATTAGATATATTCATTGGTAATCAAATAAAACAGAAACAAGACTCAATCATTTGAATTTAAAGTAATGTTTATATTCGATTTATTCACCTCCATCCGCCAACTAAAATTATGCCTTGCAAAACTCAGATTCTTTTACTCAGCCAACTTTTACTTGGATGTAGCCTGACATTCATGTCGATCGATCGGGCTACCGCCTCGGAACTTCCGTTAGTTTCTACTAAGGTTAGTTTGTCCGACCTAACTTTAGATAAATCTCCATCCACTACCAATCAGATCGCTCAAGGCAGTTCGGAGAAAACTCAACCTAAAAACTTTGATTTTGGACTTGGCATTCAGTTTGGTAACTCTACATCCTTTGGCATCGACGCTAAAATCGGTGTCGCTGAAAATTTCTCCCTCCGTCCTGCTGTCTATTTCGGTAGTCAACCAGGAGTAGAAAATAAGGCGATTCCTGCCAACGATCCGACGAATTCTAGCGGAGCTGAAATTAAAACTGGACGAGTCACCAACTCCAATACAGGCACATCTTTTGGGATTGCAGCTACCTATGATTTCAAAATCGACCCTGATGGCAAAACTTCTGTTTATATCGGCCCTAAAATAGCCTTTACTAGTGCTTCTGGCCCAGTAACATTAGATGGAGCTAAACAGAGCAACACGCCCAATAACATTTTTGACTTTAGTGAAACGAAGATCGGTCTGATTGTCGGAGCGGATATGGCGGTCACGAATGATTTGGAGATCGGTATTAACGCTGCCTACAATTTTTCTCGGAGCATTAGTACTTCGGGCAGTGGATTACAGGGTTTTCCGATAGGGGGTAGCCTGTTTCAGCCTGCTGGTACTTCCCTTGATTTTGGTATCCGCACTGCCTATCGGTTTTAGCTAAATTGTCAAAATAATTCGATCCCACAACTCACTTGAGATCTAATTTTCAAGACGAAATATTACTAATAACTTGCATAAAACAGCGGCATCTACCCAAAATCAATATAACAATCATTTCAGAGCTGCGGTGAAACTTAAATTATGGAAGGCATAAATATCTACCTCATTGGTATGAGCGGTTCGGGGAAAAGTACCGTCAGTCCCCGGTTGGCTGAGCATTTAGGTTATAGGTTTGTAGATACTGATACCGCTATCGAACAACTAGTCGGTCAAAGTGTCGCTGAAATATTTCAAACTAGTGGTGAACCTGAATTCCGTCAACTTGAAACCAAAGTACTTGCCGAAATTTCTGCCAACACGAGGCTAGTCGTCGCTACAGGCGGAGGTATGGCGATGAAACTAGACAACTGGAGTCATCTACATCAAGGCTTAGTTGTTTGGCTGAATGTATCCGTCGATGTCCTCGTCGAAAGACTAACAGGCGGGAACATTAGCCCCATCCTCAACACACCTGGGGATCTTCGGACTAAATTACAGCAAATCTTAGCAGAGCGTCGCGATCGATATGCCGAAGCCGACATACACATCCCCATTACCTCCAATCTGCCACCAACTGAAATCGTCGAGCAAATTATCGATCGATTAAATTCCATCTGAGCTAGCACTAACTCACGATCCACAGCGGCGAACGGAGGATAAATTTGTATCAGCGGGCGATCGAGAAACCCCACTGGATCTGTCACTGAATTATTTCAACATCAATAACAACACCACAAATTCGTAAACCCATGAACAGATCGATTCATTTCTCATTCGCAACGATCGTCTCGATCGCTACAATTGCAGGCTATATCTCGCTAACTCCCAATATTGCTCAATCTCAACAAGCAACGACTAAAACTTGCGATCGAGTTACTAAAGAAGGTTATCCTTTCCCTAGTACGACTGGCTATATTAAAGGCTATCAGATTAAAGCCAAGACTGGACTCTCAACCGTGACTATTGACAATTCTCAAGGTAATTCTGATGTGTTTATCAAGTTATTCACATTAAGTTCGGAACGACCCCAAACAATTCGAGCATTCTTGGTTAAGCAGGGTCAAGAATTTACAGTCGAAAATGTTACTCGCGGTACATATGATGTGCGCTATCGAAATCTTAGCACTTGCAGATTATTTCGCACTCAGAATTTTAAAGTAAAAGAAGAGAAAAAATCGGAGAGAATTCGGTCTTCTAGAATCACATTGACTATGTACGGAGTTCCTAGAGGAAACACACGCCACGTATCGATCCAAGAAGATGATTTTTAAAACTAAAAGACCTCAATCTTTAGTGGTATTAAGTGACAATTGTGCGTAAATCAACATCCATACTTATGAAAACTATATTTTCAATTTTTTCTACAATTTTGCTCTCCATAGGTATATTTCCAATCAGATCGCTAGCCATCGTCGATCGATCGCGAGCATATCCACCAGCGATCGATCGAACTCACGTCGCCCAAGTCAAAAATTCAGCACAGACTTACTTTGAAGAGGGTAATGCTAAATTACAAGCAGGGAATAACAAAGGTGCGATTTTAGATTACGATCGGGCGATCGCTCTCAATCCCAAATATGCTGAAGCTTACAATAATCGGGGTAATGCTAAATCTGCGCTGGAAAATCATCAGGGAGCAATTGCTGATTACGATCGAGCAATCGCGCTTAATCCTAAATTTACCGAAACTTATATTAATCGGGGTGGCACTAAAGCTACGCTTGGAGATAAACGGGGTGCAATTTCTGATATCAATCGAGCGATCTCTCTTAATCCTAAATCTGATAGGGCTTATGGTATTCGGGGTTTTCTCAAGTACCAAACAGGAAATAAAAAGACAGCGATTGCTGATTATGATCGGGCGATCGCTCTCAATCCTCAATATATAGAGATGTATATTAATCGGGGTGTTGCTAAATCCGATCTGAAAAATTATCAAGGTGCAATTATTGATTACGATCGAGCAATCGCTCTCAATACCAACTCTGCTGAGGCTTATACTAATCGAGGTGATGCCAAATTTAGACTGGGAGATAAACAAGGTGCAATCGC
>NZ_JANNDR010000182.1:0-5765 GCF_031378165.1 Chamaesiphon sp. OTE_75_metabat_556 | reverse complement strand
GTTGCCACAGGCGGCTCGGCAAAACCACCAATCCGGCGCAGGGCTTGGACTACTTGATTTTGTTTGGCTGCAAGTTGATAGTCATAGTCGATATGCTGCAACTGACAGCCGCCGCATTTATCAGCGACGATACAACTGGGGCGCACGCGGTGCGGAGAAGCCTCGATTACTTCTACTAATTTCCCGTGGGCGTACTGACGTTTGACATTGGTAATTCTGGCGGTGATGCGATCGCCAGTAACTGTATCGGGCACGAACACGACTCGTTGGCGTAGCCCGTCTGCAAGACGATCGTCCGCGCGTCCTACGCCTTCTCCACTCTCGCTGACATCGGTGATTTCGATTTCTACCAAATCCCCTTGTTTCAATGAATGGCTGTTGACAGGCAGTTCGATCGAACTGTCAGTAGGCAAATTTTCAGGAAACATGATGTGTTTGAGCAGGAGAGCAATCTACTAGGATAGCAGCTATTTAGGAATGGTGCGATAAAATAAATAGGTTCGCTCGATCTGTCAAAATAGGATCTCTCGATCAAGTTTGGGTGCGGTGATGCCACGCCGATCCAGCGGTAATTGGGCAGGCGATCGCTTTTCAAGATGTTGTGATATTTAGATGATTGAATTCAGCGTTGGTAACTATCGATCGTTTAAAGATGTTGTAACTTTTAGTATGGTTGCCGCACCAATTCAGCATGAAGATGGAGAGATTGATCGAAATAACGTGTTTACCATACCCCGAGACATCAATCTATTAAAAAGTGCCGCCATCTATGGTGCCAATGCCAGCGGCAAAAGCAATTTGGTGCGAGCAATTTCTTTTGTGAGGAATTTTGTGCTGAACTCTGCCGTAGGTAGAAAGGTTAAAGATCGGATCGACACTGAAATATACAAACTAAGTAAGGATACTGAAAATGAACCATCCTATTTTGAAATTATATTTGAGATCGGCACTACGAGATATCGCTATGGCTTTGAAGTCGATCGCCGCAGTGTCAAATCTGAATGGCTATATCAGACTTTAAGCACTCAAGAATCAGAACTATTTACACGAGAAGAAAAGGCGATCGAAGTATTCGATAATTTCTCAGAAGGAAAAGAGTTAAATAAAAAAACAAGAGATAATGCATTGTTCTTGTCTGTTGTAGCTCAATTCAATGGTGAAATAGCCACAAAAATCATAGATTGGTTCGACAGAACACTAGTTGTAATTTTCGATCTAGAGGACGAGCTTGAATATGAAGGAATGACTGATGAGATAATGGATGATGATGATCGTCGGCAATCGCTAATCAATTTAGTTAGAACCCTAGATCTTGGCATTGAAGATATTAGAATAGTTCTCACTCCATTTGAAGATGTAGATGAGACATTCCTGCACGAAGTAAAAACTGCTCATTGGCGATATGATACAGACAACAATAAACTCTCAATCGAGCAGTTCGATCTCAACAATGAAGAATCTGCTGGTACTCAAAAATTGTATCGACTGTCAGGATTACTACTTAATTTACTAGAAGATGGAGGTGTATTAATTGTCGATGAATTAGATAGCAGATTGCATCCATTGATTACTGGCGCGATCGTCAAACTATTCAATTCCCCCAAAACTAATCCCAAGAATGCTCAATTAATATTTACTACTCACGATACTAACTTACTGAGTAGCAATCTATTTCGGAAAGACCAAATTTGGTTTACTGAAAAGAATCGTTATGGTGCCACCGATCTGTATTCCCTCGCTGAATACAAGATCCCAGAGCAATCTAGCTTCGAGCAAGATTATATTGCTGGAAAATATGGGGCAGTGCCATTTATTGGTGATTTGAGTCGGTTGTTGGGTAAGAAATAATATGTCTAGGAATAGAGATCTTCGATCGCAGTCACGTTCGGAACAAGGTTTTACAGCCAGAGAAGTAGGTAATAGAAATCCCATTCCTACTTTTCTGATTGTCTGTGAAGGAGCAAAAACCGAGCCAAATTATTTTAGAAGTTTTCCCGTCAGTACTAGACCAGAAGTTACCATTGTTGGGGCTGGGTGCGAGACGATTGCAGTAGTCAATAGGGCGATCGAGTTAATGGAGAATAAGAAGTTCGATCGAGTGTGGTGTGTATTCGTTCGCGAAGCGTCTCTGCAAGAGAATCGAGATCCATCAAACGTCAACAATACAGCCGCCCGATTTAGAAAAGCATTACAAGTTGCGGAAAAGGAAAATATTAAGGTTGCCTACTCTAATGAATGCTTTGAAATCTGGTACTTGTTACACTTTCACCTTTATGACACTGGGATACCGAGAGGTGATTACAAGAAAAAATTGACAAAGTTATTAGGCTGTGATTACGCAAAGAATAGTGATGACATGTATGCAAGACTGGAAGATATCCAGCATCAGGCAATTAAGCACGCCAAAATACTATTATCCAGTTACGATCCTCACAATCTTGAAAGCGATAATCCGGTGACAACAGTTCATCTCCTCGTTGCAGAGTTAAATCAATATATTCGTTAAATAGATTTGTTACTCTTTGGTGCATTTTTGGTGCGTTACGCTTCGCGATAACACACCCTACGATATTCTTAATGTTATCAATTATCAGTTATCATGCCTCGTCCTAATTATGGTAATGCAGTCAAACAACGCACCGTGCAATTTTTCACGGTGTTGGTTGACTATGCCAATGATGAATTAGATATCGACGATCGCCTGTTGGAGAGCTTGCAGCGTGATATTCAACTGCATTGGCAAACTCCGAAGCGATGTGTCGTGCGGACGAAAGTGCGGTATCTCGAACAACTCACTAAATTAGTAAATGCAACACTGACGGGCGAACAGATCAAAGAAGCAATCAAATGTTTGACTGATTTCCTCGAAATTGTCGAAGATAATCGCGCCAGCAAAGGTGGCTCGGAAACGTGGCACTTTACGCTGAATTTGTGGCATGATAGGTTCGATCGAGCGGCGAATCTCGATCGATTGGGGCAAGAATGGGATTACCGGAAATCACCTCAGAATGCGCCTCAAAGTGCGATCGAATCTCAGGCAGTAGCGACAACAGATTACTGGTGGGAGCTAATGCGATCGAGTCTGACGGCGCAACAATATCAGCGGATTACCACCAATCCCCTGATGGGTGAAGATCGCCTGAAATTTAGTCTTGAAGAGGTCTATGTGCCTCTAGACTTGAGGGAAAGACAGCGTGAGACGATGTTTGAGGTGCAAACGGATCTCGATCGGGTTGGGGAGGAAAATAGTGCAAATTCGATCGGCGATATTGATTGTCTACTAACGCGACTAATCACCAATCCCGAACCCAATCGGATTGCGATTATTGGCGAACCTGGTGCGGGTAAAACCACCTGTTTACAAAAATTAGCCGCCGGATTGTTGGAGCGGAAATTGTTGCCGATTTGGATTTCGCTGGCGGATCTACAAGGGGAAACATTGACAGATTATTTGTTGCAAGACTGGCTCAAACTCGCGACGCGCCAGATTGCGATCGATTCTAAATTGCAACAGGATTTTGCTGCCCAATTTGAAAGTGGGCGAGTGTGGTTGCTGCTGGATGCTGTTGATGAAATGGCAATTCCCCAAAGGGGAGGCTTCGCCAACGATGCCAGTATTGCGCTGGCGCGAATTGAGCGGCAATTGCGCGGCTGGATTGGTTCTGCCCACGTCATCCTGACATGTCGATCAAATGTCTGGGATAGTGGTAAAAACGCGCTGGAAAATTTTACTACCTATCGTAATCTCAGCTTGAGCAATGGCTATAACGGCGCGTCAGATCGAGTGCGCCAATTTATTCAAGGCTGGTTTCGCGCCCAACCAGCTCTAGGCGAAAATCTCAGCACCGAACTCGCCCAACCTCAATATCAACGGTTACGAGATGCTGTCAAAAATCCGCTGCGATTGGCTTTATTATGTCGCTACTGGTTGCTGACTCAAGGTAAATTACCTAGTACCAAAGCTAGTTTATATCAACAGTTTACAGATACAATTTATGCCTGGAAACAGGATCGATTCCCCACTAGTTTGTCACAACGCCAACAGTTAAATACGACACTAGGTAAATTGGCACTGCAAGCCCTAAGTAGCTTGGAACCATCAGGAGAAACACGCCAAGAGCGGGTGAGATTTCGACTGCACGAGCATACAGTTTTGGCAGTAATGGCACCCGATTTGCTCGAACTAGCTTTGCAACTAGGTTGGTTGAATAAAGTTGGTATTTCGGTGAGTACGGGAGCCAAGATTTATGCTTTTTATCATTCTACTTTTCAGGAATATTTTGCCGCTCGATCGATTGATGATTGGCAGTATTTTTCAACGGGCACTGTTACCAGTCACGCGCCAATTTTTAGTCCTTATTGGCAAGAAACAATCCTGTTTTGGTTTGGGAGAGGCGATATTACTAGCAGTGAGAAGGAAGCATTTATCGCCGCCTTAATTAATTTTGATCGATCTCACGGTGGATTTCACTATTATCGGGCTTACTTTTTAGCAGCAGCCGCGATCGCTGAATTTCCAGAATCGAATTATACACAACAAATTATCGATCGCTTATTACAGTGGCGATTTGCTAAATTTGTCCCCGATCTCCATACCTGGAAATATTACCCCTTACCAATTCAAGATGGGGCGCGAGTCGCACTCAGACAAACCGATCGAGCTGCGGCAATTTCCGGCTTGGAAAAATTGGTACAAACGATCGAGAATCCATTTATATGTTGGCAAGCAGCTCATAGTTTAGGCAAAGTATTTGATCCGGGAAACACGATCGCTGTGCGGGCACTAATTAACTCGATCGATCTAGTTACTAATGGCGATCTAATCATCAAAATTTGCGAATCATTAGCTAAAATCGACCCAAATCATCATCAGATTGTTACCTCGACTCTTGTCAATGCCATTCACACTGGTAAAACTGAAGCTCTCATTCGTAAAGCTGCTTTTACACTCGGAAAAATCTTGCTCGAATCAGCCGCGATCGAAGATGATGATTCATTATTGATGCTCGCGATCAATACCCTCACCCGTATCATTGAAGCTAACTGTGACACTCCCGCAGACAGCCTGCGCCAGAGTGCCAACCAACGGGCTGCTCTCGACAATCTCCACCAAATCGCGCCCACACATCCGGCGGCAAACATTCGCTTGGTGAGCGATCGCACCTTACCGAGTAGCAATCGCAAACGCCGGAAAAAAGTTGCCGATCCGCGTAATATCGCGATCGCGATCGGCGAACTGGAGCAAAAATTAGCAACTATAAATAATGCTGAATCTAAACGTCGCTATGCTTATCAACTAGGCAAATTTCAAGCTGGGCATCCGCTAGCGGTAGCTGCTTTATTACAACTAATCTCTTCATCTCAGCCACACAGTTTTTACAAACTAACTGGTGAATATCTCAAGGAAATTACTTTGCCAGAACAATTACCACTCATCGTTACCCAGCTACAAGATCGCGCGATCGCGGTAGAACAAGGAGATCGATCAACTGCTACTTTGACATGCTATAAACTACTTTGGTATTGTGCCGAACAATTACCCAATCGACAATTCATCGAAATTTGGGATCGTTAATTGATTAGATCTGGCACTTCATGAACTCCTGATGCAGCTCGGCTTTTTAGCTGTCTCTTTTTAACAGACCAGTGCCCACAAACCAACTTCTTAAAGAAGTCGGGTTTATAGTAGTAATGATCGAAACATCTCAATATCACTGGCGACTGAGATCGCTCATAAATATAGCCCTGACTTAACCAAAAGCCAG
>NZ_JANNDR010000160.1:0-3121 GCF_031378165.1 Chamaesiphon sp. OTE_75_metabat_556 | reverse complement strand
GATCGAATGGATAACAGCCCGTCGCTGCAAGCGCGCCCATTTGGGTAAAACCCGCGATCGTCAGCGGTGTAATCGGCGTTTCTACTGCCCCAGCAATGACTCGATCGCAGGTGCCAGAACGCATTAAATTCACAGCTTGGGCAAAAGACCAGATCCCCGTCGCACAAGCTGCCATCGGAGCTAATACAGCAGATCGCGAGCCGACATCTCTGGCGGCGGAGATCGCGGGACTTTGGGGTAATAGATCCAACCAATTGGTTAAATCTGCCTGAGAATTGGGATTGACAGTCAATTTTTCCCATTCGGCTTGATAACTCCGGCTCGAACCGATCGTCACCCCACAATCAGGTAATGGTAGGCTCAAACCAGCATCTTTGACAGCTTCGGCCACAACCTTTTGGGTGAGCCAATGGAGAGTGGACGGGGATTTTCGATCGATTAAAGCTAGCGGGAGTGATGCTAGATCGACAAAAGGTTGTAAACATTCGATCGCCGAATCACCCGCTAACAAACTTTGCCAGGTACTATTCAGATCGCCCAGTGCCGATCGAAACCCAATCCCCGTAATTACAATTTGCATCCTACGCACCAGAAATATTGGTGAGATCGATATTTTCACATATTCAAGATCGTGGGTAGGGGCAATTCATGAATTGCCCCTACCCACGATCTTGCGCCAGGAGCTATATTTTACCGATTGAAACTGAGAGATCGACTATTTCTTCAGATTCTCAATGCCTTGAGTTACTTTCGCTGACGTAATTTTGTCACCCTGTTGGATGGTATCGATCAGTTCTAAACCTTTGGTAATTTTGCCAAAGACAGCATAGTTACCATCGAGGAACGCGATATCCGCCAGGGTGAAATAAAACTGGGAAGAAGCCGAGTCAGTAGGCTGCGATCGAGCCATCGCGATCGTCCCGCGTTTGTGAGTGAGTTCGGGTACATCGGTAATCGCCTGACTATAGGTTGGAGTCGATCCGCCTTTAGGCTTGATTTCGAGGGGAATCCGGCGTTCTGCTGTCGATCCAACGGGAATATAACCGCCAGTACCATTGCCTTTGGGGTCGCCACCCTGGACGACAAATGGTTGGGGTTGGCGCACAACTCGGTGAAAATTCAGCCCATTATAAAATCCTTTTTGGACTAAATCGACAAAGTTACCCGCCGTAATCGGGGCATTAGTTCCATCTAACTCGATCGTAATCTGTTTATCACCCTTAAGTGTCATCAATACCGTTGCTTTGCCATTGAGCCTGGGTAATCCTGGGAATTGGTTAGTCGGACTTGCTGCCACAGCAGTGTCAGTTGATGCTGGCGTGCTGGGAGCACCATCGGCTTGTGTTTTGGGTCGATCGCAAGCACCTAACATCAAGGTACCCAGGAGCAAACTAACTACGATTAAGCGTTGAAATGGTTTGTGCATTAGTCGATTCGGGGAAATTAAATATTTTAGTCAACTTAGTTTAAGTCGATCGCGGCCTACTTGACTAGGACTGATGCAAATCGATCGAGTTCCATCTCGTCTCTTCTGTGGGACACTTTCGTTTGACCGTACTCTAACCTCTAAAACCTAAAGCCAAAAGCCTAAACGTTGCCTTAACAAATTCAAAGCCTGAGACGCAGACATCTGGCGAATCAACTCTCGTTCGCGCTGACTACCTAATTGATATTTAATGCCTTCAACACTACCATCGGGACTGGCAATACCGATATATACCAAACCGACAGGCTTAGTTTCCGTGCCACCCCCAGGGCCAGCGACACCGGTAATACTTACGCCCCAATCCGTCCCCAATTTAGATTTAACGCCTAATGCCATCTGCCGCGCGACGATCTCACTGACTGCACCTGCTGCCGCTAGATCGTCAGCATTGACGCCCAAAAGTTCGACCTTCACCCGATTGGCATAGGAAATCACGCCACCCATAAAGTATTCAGAACTACCAGGAATATCTGTAAGCATCCGACCTAAACCGCCACCAGTGCAGGATTCTGCCACTGATAATGTTTGCCCTTTTGCTTTTAATAATGTGCCGACGACACCAGCTAATGTATCCTCATCGATACCATAATAATATGCACCCGCAATCTGCATGATTTCCTGAGCGATCGGTTCGATCGTGGCATTTGCCTCTGTCTCATTGGCCGCCCGCGCCGAAATCCGCAATCGCACTTCACCTTTCCCCGCATAGGGTGCGACAGTCGGATTGGTAGAACTAAACAGATGATTTACCTTTTCAGCCAAGGCTGCTTCGGGGATACCAAAAAAGCGCAGACTACGACTATAAATCGGATTTTGCCCATAACCTTGGGTTTTTAAAAAGGGAACGGCTGTATCCCGCCACATCTGGTGCATTTCTCGCGGCACGCCCGGAAACGTAAAAATTGTCAACCCTGCCCTTGGCTGCCAAATCATCCCTGGTGCTGTTCCGGTGGGATTGGGCAAGATCTCGGCTCCAGCGGGTTGCAGTGACTGTTTGCGGTTACTCGGCGTCATTGTCCGCCCACTTTGAGCAAATTTATTTTGGATATCAGCGATGACTTCAAGATGTTCTACAAGTGGCGTACTAAAGTAACTCGCGATTGCTTCGGTAGTCAGATCGTCCGGTGTCGGCCCCAAACCGCCCGTAAAAATCAAGATACTCGATCGATTGGCAGCAATCTCGATCGCTTGATGGACTCGATCGAGATTATCACCCACCACCGTCTGATAAAAGTGCGATACTCCCAACGCAGCTAATTCTGTGGCTAAATACTGAGAATTACTATTGAGAATATCACCGAGTAATAATTCGGTACCGACACAGATTACTTCAGCAGCCATAAATTTAGTTGGGAGTTGGGAGGGTTTGATTCTTAATAACTATTTTGATTGATTTTCTAGAGCGATCGAGTCTTTGTGTGCCGATCTTTACAGCTCAAGCCAATTTAACTTACATCACAGCAAGAAACCCGATGACACTCAGTGTCATCGGGTTTCTTTAGCTCGAAATCAGACGATGATTAACCGTTGATAGCAGGAGCAGTCAAAGCCACAGGAGTAGCTTCACCAGCAGCTAGATCGAGCGGGAAGTTGTGAGCATTACGCTCGTGCATTACTTCCATACCCAAGTTAGCG
>NZ_JANNDR010000159.1:0-10808 GCF_031378165.1 Chamaesiphon sp. OTE_75_metabat_556 | reverse complement strand
GACTCGTTACGATCTATTTTCTGCTAAAGCAGAAGTGACAATGAAACAATTTGGAGCGGCAATTACCCCCGCTCAGCGAGCACAAGCTAGTAAAACAGATGCAGCATCAACAAGATTGTTTGAGTTGGAAACTAAGGCTTTAAAATTGGTAAAAGAAGGTAAACAAAAAGAAGCTTACCAAATCTTAATTGGTGCTGAATATACAGCCCAGAAGAAAATTTACGGTGATGGTAGTGCGGCCGTATTGACAGATGTAAGTCGCTCGATTAATGCAGAGCTTAAAGATTACGAACAAAAGTTATTATTTTCGATTGTTTTTGCTGGTGCTACTTTACCGATATTGCTAGTTACCTGGAGTTTCGTGTTGGCTGCTATTCGTGACTATATTCGCGACAGACAGGCAGCGGCAGCGATGGCGGTATCGAGAACAGAGCTACTCCAAGTCAACGATCGACTCAATCAAGAGGTCGATACTCGGCTGCAACAGGAACGACAAATTCGCTTGGAAAGTGAGTTGCTCCAGTCGGATGTCAGTCATATTTTGGATGTAGTTTGCTCGATCGAAGAAGGCGATCTGACTGTCAAGGCAGATGTCAACGAACGGGCGACTGGATTGGTTTCCGATACTCTCAACCGGTTGACCGAATCACTCGATCGGATTGTTTCGGCAGTAGTAAATGCCGCCGAACAAGTCACCACAGATACTGGCAAAATGGCACTGACCGCCGTAGAAACAGCTCAACAAGCCCAAGTCCAAGCGATCGAAGTCCAATCGGTTCAGTCGCTAATGAACAATATTAACTCTTTGACCACCGATTCGCGGCAACAAGCGATCGCCACCGCCACTGCCGTCCAACAGGCCAAATCGGCAGTAATCTCTGGTAAACAAGCAATCCAAAGTACCACGGATGGGATCGGTACGCTCCAGCAAGGTACCAACCAAATCGTGAGACGATCGGAACTCCTGACCGAATTCGTAGACTTGGCCGCTCAATTTTCCAAGGAGCAAAAACGAGTCGCCGCCCTCACTCGCGTCCTCGCGCTCAACGTCTCCACCCTTTCCAGTCGGGCGATGCAAGAACGCAATCCCGACCAGTTTGCTAGTCTTGCCAGAGAATTTGAAACCATCGCGATCCAAGTTAGCAGCCTTGCTACCGATACCAATCAGAGTCTGGCATCACTCCAACAACGCACTGATCGCGTCCAAACAGTTACTTCTGGTCTGACTCAAGATATCGGCGATATCAATCTGCTGGTGCAGAAGTTTACGACTGAAATCGGTAAAACGAGCCAAGCATTCGACAATATTCAATCTGTCACCGATCGAGTGGCCGAGATGAGCAACCAAGTCAATAGCTCCAGTCAAGATATCGTGCGCGTAGTTAGCGACGCGCTGACAGCCATTGAGTCGATCTCCACCGCCGCTCGATCGACGGAAGCCAATGCGAGCATGACTCGCGAGCAAGTCCAGTCGATGGGAGATTTGGCCGACAAGCTGCTGGGCATGGTCGAGTTCTTTAAGTTAAGTCAATCGACCTCCGCACTCCAGCCCGCGATCGAATCAGGTGACTTGTCATCAGTTTATCAACAGACGCCTAGCCAGTTGATTCCAGTTTAGGGGATAGAGGGTAGTAGCTAGAGCGATCGAACGCGATCGTCCCCTCGCCTCGCAGTCCCCAAGCCCCCCCAGTCCCTCCGTCCCCCAGTCCCCATACCCCGATTCCTTCATGAACCCGATCGATGCAGCAGAAGCCGAGTTGCAGCAAGAGCTGCGCGAAATGTTTATTGTCGATACCCAGCAAAATCTCGATGCTTATTTTGACCCACTCCAACGATTGAATCCCCAGTCTTGGGTTGCGGATATCCAGCAGCTCTATCGAGCGATTCATACGATCAAAGGTGGTGCTGTCACCGTATCTGCCGATGCGATGCTTCAGGTGGCGATCGTCCTCGAAGATCTCCTCTCCGATCTGCGGTATTTGGAAGTCGCACCAGATTTTGCAGATGGTGAATTAGCCCAAATCTTGCTCGAAGCTGGCGAATTGCTCAGTAGTAGTATCGAAATCACCGAAACTGGCGATGCCGCGATCGCCCAAGTACAGCCGACGGTAAAGCGATTGGTAGATCTGGGCGATCGAGTCAAACAACTCTATCTATCCGACTGGAGCGAACTCAAGCAGGTACATCAAGAATTTGCCGAGCAAGGCTTTGAACTGGTGATCCTGGATTTGGAAATGGCACTCGACAAGTTGCCAGAGCAGGGGGTCGTGCCAGCTACCGCGATCGATGCGGCGCAAGCAACGATCTCCCAACTGACACAAATTGGTGTCGATATCGAATTGGCTGAGGGTTGGACGAACTTGCTGGACGACTGCCGATCGCTAATCGATCGACCCGATTGTCAATTGTGGACGGCGGTATGGTTTAAATATTTTGAACTGCTCAAAGCTTGTGTCAAAAATAGCGGTAACATCCTCGCAACTGACCGAGATCTAGTCTCCCAGCTCGTGCTGACTGTCAAATCTGCCGTGATCGCCGCTCCGGTAATTACGAGCGATTCACAACCCACTGGCAACTTAGCAGATTCACTCGATCTGTTCTTCAGTGACGATGAAGAAGATCGTAAAGATGATGAATTTGCGCCACTCGATCCTAGTTTCAGTGTCGATGCTGCGGGACAGCCGCTGCGCGAACGAGCCGATGAAAATCTAGTGGATCTGTTAGATGATTTCTTCTTAGCAGAAGAGGTTGAATCGATCGAGATTAACGAACCACTTGCCGCGCCAGTGTTCGCGGCCGCAACTGCTGTGAATGAATTAGATCGTGAATCTCTAACAGACGATCTAAATTGGCATGTTGCCACCGATCGAGCTGCCAGTGATGAATTTGCATCGGCAATCGACCTTGGTTTCGATCCTCTCCCTCAATCGCCGATCGACGCCGATCTCGATACTCTCACTCAATCGATGTTGTCACTAGAAGATATTAGTGGCAATCTCGCCACCTGCGATCCAGAGTTCGATACCTTCACTCAATCTGAGATCGAACTGGCAGAGCAGATCGCACAGCCAACAGCTTTAGATCCAGAGTTCGATACCTTTGCCCAATCGACCTTTGAGATCGACGACTTCGATCGCGATCTCAGCGATATCTTCGTCGTTCTCAACGAACGCCTGGACGAGGAATCATTAGGATCGAGCGATCTCAGTTTGCTGGTCGAGCGTCCGCAACTAGTCGCCCCCGTCGAGCCAGATCGGCTCGAATCGATCGACAGCTTGCCAGATTTATTAGATGATTTCTTTAATGAGTCAGACGATCTGAGCATGGATTTTCAGGCATTGCCGCTCGATCGCTTAGCTCGATCGGTAATGCCTGCAGAATCGAGCGATGAATTAGATATCTTTGCAACTTACACCGCAGCAACTGCCCAGCACGTCGCGATCGATCCGGCTCAGGTTGAAAACGCGATCGTCTCGACACCAAGTGTACCAACAATTCCCGCCGTAGCTACTACTCCAGATCTAGTTGCGCCAGTCAAACGGAGCATCCAAATTCCCGTTCCCCTCGAACGGCTCGACAAATCCGCCCAACACGTAGTTGAAACCCTCCTGACTGCCCGCGCCGTCACGAGTATCTCCGATCGATTGCAACTGCAACTCAATCAATTAACTACGCTCACTCGCGAAAATTCGCAGTTTGTGACGCGGCTGCGCCAATTGCAAGATGACTATGCCTTGCTGCGCAACCTCAGCGACGAACAACAAGATACTGGCAATAACGTCACCCTCGAACGTTATCGCCAAGGTTATTCGACGATCGTCCGGTTGCTGGAAAATATCCTCCGGCTCTCAGAATTAGGTCAAGAAATCGAGTCCTCGACCTATCAAAGTGCGATCCGCATGGATGCCCTCGATCGGAGTATCGTCCAGCTCAAAGATGGGATCGAAGCCAGCCGTCTGGTACCATTTCGGAACCTCACCCTCAGATCCAAAGCGATCCTCCGCGATCTCACCAATCGTTATGGCAAGCCCGCCGAACTGATCGTCGAAAACGAGCACATCGAAATCGACGCTGGGATCGTCCAACAGCTCGAACCAGCATTGCTCCATCTATTGCGAAATGCCTACGATCACGGACTCGAATCCGTTGCCGCCCGCTTGGCTGCTGGCAAACCCGAACGCGGCAAAATCCACATCTCGCTCCAACAACGGGGAAATCTCTACTTCTTGACGATCGCCGATGATGGTGGTGGCATTGATGCCGATCAGATTCACAATCTTGCCAAATCTAAAGGCTTTAGCCTCAATCGCACTGGCACCAACGCGGAACTATTAGCTGTACTATGTCAAGCTGGATTTAGTTCTAGCAGCGCGATTAGCGAAGTCTCTGGTCGGGGTGTCGGCATGGACGTTGTCGTCGCCCAAATCGCCAGTATCGGCGGTCGCCTGACCCTAGAAACCGATCCAGGCCGTGGTACCAAGTTCGCGATCGAAGTCCCTGCACCACAACTATTAATTCCCTGCGTGCTGTTCCAAGTCGGCGATCGCACCATTGCCCTGCCGACCGATCATGTCCTCGAAACCACCCTCCTGAGTTCGGTGAGTGCTGAATCGAGTACCACCGAAATCGGTCGCTGTAACTGGAAGATCGCCAGCGATCTGCGCGGTGCAATCCCTGGCTTCGATCTGCACCAATATTGGCAACCCGGTCACGTGATTGCTGCTCGGACGCTCCCCGATACTGCCGTGGGGATTCGGACTCGTCAAGCTCCCAATACTCCCGAAATCTGGGCGATCGCGGATGACCTGATCGGTCAAGCCAAACTCCTGATTAATCCCCTCCCCAGCCCCCTGATCGCCCCAGTCGGATTGCTCGGCGTCAGCCTCCAACCCGATGGTCGCTTGATTTCGATTCTCGATCCGATTGCCCTGTCTGCGGCGATCTCCAGCACTGCTGTCAATCCAAATCGCGGATCGGCTGAGCTAGATGCCCCAGAACCTAGCTTGGCGATCGCGCAACCATCAGCACCGACAATTCTGATCGTCGATGACGCGGCCATGATCCGTCGCCGCTTTGAGTCTAGTTTGACTACCTATGGATTTATCACCCATACTTGCAACGATGGACTAGAAGCCCTCAACTGGTTGCAGAACAATCCCACTCCCGATTTACTGATTACCGACGTGGAAATGCCCAATATGGATGGTTTCACGCTGATCGATCGGGTGCGTCAAGCCAAAATGGAGCTACCGATTCTCGTCGTCTCCTCCCGCGCCTCTGAAGAGTGGGGCAAAGAAGCCCGTCGTCTCGGCGCAACGGATTATCTCAATAAAGGCTTTGCTACCTCCGAGATGATCCAAAAAGTTAATTCTCTGTTGGGATTGCTCGTCGAAACCCAATTATAGAAATTCGATCGAATTTACGATCTGAAGCCTAGCAGGTGGTCAATACCCACCCGCTAGGTTTCAGGTGCGTTACGCTGGCGCGGTCACATCCCAATCATCAGTATGGAGGCGTTAGCAACGAAGCAGCTACCCCACCAGTAAAAGATGCTAATTGTAACTCGCCATTAGCATTCAATTCCCCTTGACCAGAAAACAACCGTGCGAGTCGAAACCGATGGTAGTTGAAGATCGACAACCCCAATGGCAACAAGTTATGAGTGCTCTGGCCATAAAGCTTGTGGTGTAAGGCTGGTAACTCGTGCCAAGGGCAGCTCATATGGTGGTGATGAGCATTGTGGTAGCCAAAATTGAGAAAGAGTAGATTCAGCCACGGATATTTGACTGACAATAGATTCGAGAAGGTATTTTTTTGCTCGTAAGTTCGATCGAATTGCGGAAAATCAGCTCCCAAGATCGAATAATCATAAGTGTGCTGAAATGCATCGACAAAACGGTTGGTATTCACAAAGCAAATATAAGCTAGGAAGTATAGCAGCAAAGCTTTTGCCGATACCCACGCCAACACTCCAAAGGCGAAGGTACGCAACACCGCCCAGCCCAACGTGCGGCCGAGTAAGTTGCGTTTGGTTGGTGTCATTAACGGATCGAGAATAATCCGCCAGCGCAGTTCAAACTCCAGCACGGGAAAATATAGCCATTCTAGGACAATATAAACTTGGCGTTGCCAGGGACTAATTTCTTGATTGAGATGCTCGACTAGATCGAATCGGACGACATCAGTATGATGTAAATGATGGTGAAAGTGATGCTCGATCAGATTTTCCCACAAAGCATAACAGGCTCCATTCAGACAAGTCATTAACTTGCCCCCAAACACATTGAGCTGGCGAGATTTAAAAATATTGCCGTGAATAAACTCGTGGGTCAATCCAGTGGAAATCACCAAGCTATGGGAAATCGCCACCACACCCAACGTATTCAGTAACCAAGACTGCTGCAAGATCGCTACGATACCCAAAAGATACAAGCTAAGAACATAGGCAATTGCCAAAATATTTTTGAGTTTGGGTTGAAGCATCAAGTCTATACCTATACATTCACAACTGACATTATTCGATCAAGAATATCACAAAAAATATTGATAGCTGGTCTTTTCAGGCACAATCTCCTAGCCGATCGAGTACTGTAACGGATATCCAGGGTGAACGCATCCCCAAGAGTGGTCAAACTAGCAGCATGTGGGATTTAAGTCCGATCGGCTAATTTCAAACTTACGCCAAAAGTCTCTGTGGTTATTGATTTTAGACTAAGTATACTTTGACTAGGCTACTTACGATAAATGTTCTGAATATGCTAATCTTTCTTTCAAGTATTTAACTTTTTATTCATACATTTGTCAATCGCAGATCGTTTGTTAATCTCGAAATACCTATGCAGCAAAACTATACTATCGATCGGAATGGGCTGGACGTTTCGACGATCGAGCATCGGACATCACGGCATAGCCTCCCAAAGCTATCAGTGGAAAATTTATCCAAAGTCTATGTTGGCAAAGGTAAACAACCTGTAACTGCCCTCCAAGATATCAATATCAACATATTTGCTAGAGAGCTGATCTGTCTAGTCGGTACTTCCGGTTGTGGCAAATCTACACTGCTGAATATTATTGCTGGATTGTTACCACCTTCTACTGGTAACGTGTTGGTCGATGGTCGCTGTATTACTGGCCGACCAGGTTCCGATCGCGGGATGGTCTTTCAAGGCTATACCCTTTATCCTTGGCTGACAGTAGCTCAAAATATCGCCTTTGGGTTGCAGTTTCAGCAAATGACCAAAGCTGCCGAGCGCGATCGAGTTGGCTATTTTTTGAATGTAGTGGGGTTAGAAAAATTTGCCCACAGCTATCCTAAACAGCTCTCAGGCGGGATGAAACAGCGGGTAGCAATCGCCAGAGCCTTAGCCAATGAACCAGCAATGCTGTTGATGGATGAACCATTTGGTGCCCTTGATGCCCAAACCAAGGAACAGATGCAAGAGTTTTTGCTGGAACTATGGGAAAAAACTCATGTTACAGTATTGATGATTACCCATGATGTGGAAGAAGCAATCTATCTCTCTGAGCGGATTTATCTACTGGAAGCGGGTCTGGTCAAAGCTGAGATTCCAGTTTGTCTCCCAGCACATCGAGAATTGGATCTCAAACTATCTGCTGAGTTTGTAGATATCAAGAGACAGGTAATTAATTTGATGAGCCAGCATTATTAATTCACATGACTAACAAAAAAGTCTGTGATAACTGGTTTGTAACTCAGCAGATTAATGATGGACTGTATCTGATTACTGAACCACATTATCATTGGTACAATCGCGCTAATTTATGGCTAATTAAAGGCCGAGATCGAGATTTGCTTATTGATGCGGGTTTAGGAGTTGCCAGTCTCCGAGAGCACATCGCTGGATTAATCGATAAACCATTGCTAGCAGTCGCGTCGCACATTCATTTCGATCATGCAGGTGGTATCCATCAGTTCGATGAACGTGCAATCCATGCCGCCGAGGCACAGGCTCTGCGCACTGGGGATGGTCATGAAGCATTATCTTCGCAGCCTGGTTGGGTAAATCTCGATCATTTTGAATCTTTGCCATCCAGTGGTTTCACCGCCGAGCAGTACACATTTAATGCCGCCGAACCTACCCAAATTTTGCAGGAGGGCGATGTCTTAGATTTGGGAGATCGAGCCTTGGAAGTGCTTCATTTACCAGGGCATTCGGCTGGTTGTATTGCCTTGTATGACAATCGATCGCAGGCATTGTTTTCTGGGGATGTGATTTATGACGGTGAACTGCTAGATGAGCTGCATTGTAGTCATATCCCCACTTATATCCAGACTTACGAACGCTTACAAAAACTGCCAGTGGATCTAGTTTATCCCGGACACTACCAGACTTTTGGCACAGATCGCTACCAGCAGATCTTGGGTGAATATCTCGATCGACGACGGCAACCAGGCTGTCCAGCAGATGCTCATCGCGGTTAATGTCGATCGTTATCTAGACCGAAAGTCGAGTTCAACAATAGTCACGGCAGGCAAGTTTTCTTAAATTTTTATTCTACCGGAGTTAACTATCGTGATTGAATCAATTTCTGGTTCCCTTATCGAACCAAGTGAACCGATTGAACCAATCGGGCAAAGAGATCGGCAGTATCGATACCTATCAAATTCGGTATTTTGGAGCATCCGCCAGGGTTTCCCCAAATGGTTATCCTTGCTGCTGGTATTCATGTCGCTAGCGGTACCACTGCTATTATGGACACTCACTAGTTCCCTCCAACTGGTACCGCCGACTTTTCTCCCTACGCCACTGGCAGTATTGGCAGCTGGGGTCAAAATGTTTGCCGAAAATAATCTCTGGGATGATGTCCTGGCTAGTTGTGGCCGAGTAATAGCTGGGTTTCTGTTAGCAGCCATCATCGGTGTCCCGCTCGGTTTATTGATGGGCACCTTTTACAGTATGGACAAATTATTTTCACCACTGATCGGGACAGTCAGGTACATGCCGATTACTGGTTTCGTACCATTAATTATTATTTGGGTTGGCTTGGATGAACCCGCGAAAATATTGATTATTACCCTGGGAGTGGTGCTCTACAACATCATTATGGTGGCTGATGCAGTCAAGTTTATTCCGAACGAAATGATTAATGTGGCTTACACCATGGGAGCCAGTCGTTGGGATGTACTCTTGAAGGTAATTGTACCTGCTACTTTCCCTAGTGTTCTCGATACATTGAGAGTGAATATTTCTGGAGCTTGGAACTTTGTGGTAATTGCCGAATTATTAGCAGCTCAGAGTGGTTTGGGCTTCAAAATTCTCCAGTCCCAACGATTCTTACAAACCGATAAAGTGTTATTTTGTATTCTACTCATTGGATCGATCGGGTTAATACTTGATTATGGATTAAGATGGCTATCACACATCTTAACTCCTTGGGCAGATCCAATCGATCGCTAATGCTAAAATAGTTGCTCAATTCAGCGATCTACCAGCGATCTAATTTTATTTATCTCACAATTTTCACGATCAAAATCAACTTGCTTTATGTCGAAATTATTGTCTTGGTCTCGCTGGATTTTCTTGTCTGTTGTCGCTCTAGTCTTAACTATTGCCTGCACGCAAAAGCCTAATGTTACAGCTCCTGCTAGTAATTCTGCGCCAGTTACCTCATCTGCGCAGCTAGTATCAGGTGCCGTCGATTGGGTTGGTTATTCTGGTTATTATGTTGCATTGAAACAGGGGCTATTCTCCCAAGCCGGCTTGAATAACAAAGAAGTAGTGTTCAAAAATCCTAGTGATGAAATCACTGCTTTATTAGCTAAACAGATCGATATTGCTTGGATGACATCAGGTGATGCGATCCAATCAGCAGCGCAAGATCCATCCCTCAAAATTGTTTATTTAGTCGATTATTCTGATGGAGCTGACGGGATCTTGGGTCGGAATATCACCAAACCTCAGGATCTCAAAGGTAAAGTGCTAGCAAGAGAAAATGTCTTAGCTGCCAGAGTACTATTGCAAGCCTATCTCAATCAGGCAAAATTGACTGAGAGCGATCTCAAAATTAAGGATTTGGACTTTGCGGCTGCGGCGACTGCTTTTGCTGCCAAGCAAGTAGATCTAGCTGTTACTTTTGAGCCTTTTTTAGCAAAATCTGCTAAACAAGGTGGCGGGCAAATAATTTTCTCTAGCAAAGGTACTAACTTAATTGCTGATGTACTCGTAGTCAGAGATAACCTATTGCAAACTCGCAAACAAGACCTTGAAACTTATATCCGGGCTGTCGATAAAGGCGTCAAATTGGTAAATGCTGGCGATCTAGATGCACTTAAAATAGTTGCTAATAAGATGGGTGGCTTATCTGTTGCTGATGTCCAGGAACAGTTGAAAGGAGTGAAGGTATTCGATTTAGCTAGTAACAAGGCAATCGGGTTTGAAAAAGGTAATCCAAATAGTTTGATTGGAAATCTCAATCTGACTGCTCAAGCTGCTGTAGATTTCAAGATGGTATCTAAACCAATCAAGATTGAGTCACTGTATGATGAATCGATCGTCAAATCAATGTAATTGAGGCATGGCGGGCGGCTGTTGCTGTCAATAATGGGGCGCACCTACACAATTTAGCTGTAAGTGTGCCCTTCGATCGTGCCTAACAATCTTCAAACGGTCAGAGATCTGCGACGTACGGCTAGATCATCTCGTTGCCGGAGCCTCTGCTTGGCAAAATCACGATAAGATAGCACTGGCAGGAATCAGTATAATTGCTCATAAGACACCCGAACGCGTGGATACTTGTTTATCTACAGCTAAGGGCTTGTAAAGAAACAACTTCATGTTTTTAGGCAA
>NZ_JANNDR010000069.1:0-7777 GCF_031378165.1 Chamaesiphon sp. OTE_75_metabat_556 | reverse complement strand
GTGAAACGTCTGCCTGTACCTACGGTAGGCTAACGCCAACGCAGAAGTACGCCAACGAACTAACCATCGCGAAAATCAATCACCATCTATATTGCTTCCTCTCTGATGTCTCTTCACAAGGAGATATCGTCATGACGATCGAACCAGAAATTGCTAAAGTACTTCTGCAAACTGGGGTGCAGAGACTTCCTATTACAGCTTAGGAGAACTCATCATGGCAGGAATTGGAACAGCGGGTCTAATAGTAGGCATCCTCTTGGGAGTCATTGTCATCCTTTTAGGCTTACTGCTTGCGGTCAGCTCTGGCAAGGCCAAACCTTTCCTTGACGAAAAGGGTCACGCACTTGCGGGCAGCATTTCAGAGAAGATTCATGTGAACATCAATGGTGTACAGCAAGGAATGTTCATCATCGGAAAAAATGTTGACAATCCGGTACTTCTATTCATCCATGGCGGCACTGCTATGCCTGAATACTTCCTGACACAGAACTACCCTACAGGCATGGAGCAATACTTCACCATCTGTTGGTGGGATCGCCGGAATGCCGGACTTTCTTACAGTGCCAATGTGCCACCAGAAACCTTGACAGTGGAGCAGTCAATATCTGATACCTTGGCAGTGACGAAGTACCTCCGTAGCCGTTTTCACAAGGACAAGATCTACATGATGGCACACTCAGGCGGGAGCCTGATTGGAATACAGGCAGCGGCTCGTGCGCCCGAATTGTTCTATGCCTATATCGGCGTTGGGCAGATGTCCTATCAACTCCAGTCGGAAATGCTGTCGTATGAATATATGGTAGGGCGGTACAAAGAGATCGGAAATACCAGAATGGTGAAACAACTAGAAGCTGCGCCACCCACCATGTCAGTCCCGTTACCTGCTGCCTATATGAAAGTACGTGACAGTGCCATGCACAGCCTTGGTGTGGGCACCACACATGATATGAAATCAGTGATGACTGGTGTTTTCCTGGCATCTTGGCTATTCAGAGGATACACTTTGGGCGAGAAGCTTGCTCTCTGGCGGGGGAAGTTTTCATCTGACCAGATGCTGTGGGACAAGATGATCGCCACGGATCTTACTAAACAAATTCAAAAGCTGGATCTCCCGGTCTACTTCTTCCACGGCAAGTATGATTACACTGTCTCCTACTCGTTAGCAAAAGCGTATCTCGATCGACTGCAAGCACCGATCAAGGGGTTTTATACTTTTGAGCACTCTGCGCACAGTCCGATGTTTGAAGAGCCGGACAGAATGAAGCAGATCTTACAAGAGGACGTATTAGCAGGAAAGAATAACCGATCCGATGCCTGCACCCAGACTACTCGATCGTGCGAAAGCAATTAACTCTAATTATTTAACCCAAGTTGCTACCTATAGAATGCCTGCGACTGAAGTCGCGGCTAATGTCGCAAAGTCCGCCTACGCCGACTAAATTTATTAGTCCGCGTAGGCGAAGCCAGTCTGCAAGACTGAGGCGGACTTTGCATTACGAGGAGTGGTTTTAACCACTGTGAGTATAGGTAGCAACTTAGGTTATTTAATGTTGGCTTCACTTACCAAGATAAAGGCTCGCAAAGGATAGAATAAGTGAACGATCGACTTCAGGACGCGAACGCCAAGTTTGCCGCATCTAAATGTTATGAGTTCAGTTAGCTTCCAGTCTCTATCCAATTTTATCTGGTCTGTTGCTGACCCTGACTGCCTGACACAAGTGTCTCAAAAGCAGACGGAGAGAAGAAAAGAGTAGAAAAACATGAGAAGCTAAAGTTACGAACGCTCTAGCTGAAATTCACATGAATGCTTCTACTCCTCTTTATCGTCAATTATTAGGATTATTTAGTCAATATAGTCAAGTAAAAGACTGGAGACATCTCAAAACATTAGGCTGGATGGTGAGTGCCTTAATTGCCAGTGGAAAACTAAATCTGTCAGCGTGGGAACCATACGTCACAAGCAAGGCAACTCAAGCTCAAAGCTATGAGCGTCGATGGCGGAGGTTTTTGACGAATAGTTCGATTAATGTCGAACACATTGATATCCCGCTAGTAATGGCAGCATTGAGTCAATGGAAAAATCGGCGATTGTATTTAGCGATTGACACAACAGTGTTGTGGAATAAATACTGCATGATTCATTTATCAGTAGTCTGTTGTGGAAGAGCCATACCGCTACGATGGGATGTGCTAGAACATGAAAGTGCCACAGTTGCTTTCTCGGAGTAGATCCCACTGCTACGGAAAGCGAGATGGTTGTTACGAAAGCACCCAGATGTGATGCTCTTAGCGGATAGAGCATTTGCCTGCCATGAGTTAATGGCATGGCTGAAATTAACAGATTGGCATTATGCACTCAGGCTCAAGTGTGATGTTCTATTACATGGTGTCAACCGTCATCCCATCGCAGTGGGAAAGCGTTATCCACCAGTAAATCAGGCCAAACTTTTAACAAATGTTGGTTTGTGGGCAGATGGAATCCACCGAGTTAATCTAGTCTTAGCAACAGTCAAAGGAGCCAAAGATTCCTGGGCTGTGATTACTGACGAAGTTCCCAGCTTACAGACATTGTGGCAGTATAGTTTACGGTTTTGTGTGGAGGAATTATTTTTAGATGGCAAGTCTGGAGCTTTTGGCTTAGAAGATTCTCGCCTTCGCTGCGAGTCGGCGATTAAACGCTTATATCTGATTGCTGCTGTGGCCATACTCTATGCCACCACAACTGGGATGACCGTTACTATTACTGGCTTGCGAACTACTGTTGACCCTCATTGGCGACGAGGTTTAAGCTATCTCAAAATTGGTTTGCGCTACCTTCGCGGCGTGATTAATAAAGGACGAACATTACTTGTTCCTATTCCTGTGTTTTCTAAAGATCCAGAGCCTTGCTTCGCTTCCAAGAAGGCTCAACTAGATTTCTACGACTCAATCTGGTTTTCTCGCATCAGTACTATTGCTTGCACCACCTGACTATTGCACCTCAATTAAAGATGTGTCAGGCAGTCAGGTCAGGCAGTCAGGGCATTCACGCCGTTATTTACAACCGATCTTCAAAAATAACAGGCTTGGAAAGCATTTTTACGCAAGCATCAGTTAGTGGCAAATGAGTTGAGTTTGATGGATGTTGTAGAGACAATTCAGGAATTTATTTTGCCAGTAAGTGAGACAGTTAGTAAGAGTGAATTGTTTGTCGGGCAATGGGATTACGATCGTGGAAAATGGAACGTCTAGCTAGAGGAGCTATTTTTTTAGATTCAACCCAAAATATCCGATCCGATCGACGTAAACAGAGTGCGAAAATGCCATGAACAGAACTTCTGAAACAGCCTTTGAAAACGCGATCAAAGATATCCTCCTATCATCTGGATTCTAGCAGCATACATCCAAGGAATTCGATCGAGAAAATGCAATCTTTTCTACTGTTGCTCTAAAATTCATTCAAACCACCCAACCCAAAATCTGGGGCAAATTAGAACTTCTACATGGTGATAAAACAGGCGATCGAGTTATTCCTGCCCTATGCAAATGGATGGATACAAACGGATCACTCAGCACCCTTAGACATGGATTCAAATGTTATGGTAAAACCCTGCGGATTGCCTTCTTCAAACCAGCCCACGGACTAAATCCAGAACTCGAAGCCCGCTACGCTGCAAATATTATCGGACTCACTCGCCAGCTTCATTTCAGTCCCAAAAATGAACGCTCTCTCGATGTCACCATCAGTATTAATGGCGTACCATTAATTACTTTAGAACTCAAAAATCCACTGACTAATCAAACCGCCGCAGACGCGATTCATCAATATCGACACGATCTCGATTCAAGAGAAAAAATCTTTGATTTTAAGAAGCGGACGCTGGTTCATTTTGCCGTCGATACAGAAGAAGTCCACATGACCACTCGATTAGCTGGCTCTTCTACTCACTTTTTGCCATTCAACCAATGCTGGGATGGCGGCGCGGGCAATCCACCCGATCCCAAAGGTCGTAATTATCGTACCGCTTATCTTTGGGAAGAAGTGCTTCAGCGAGATAGTTTGATGGATTTATTTGCGCGGTTTATCCATCTTCAAGAGGAAGAAAAAATCTCAGACGAAGGAAAGAAAGTCAAGAAAGAAACGACGATCTTTACGCGTTATCACCAGTTAAAAGCTGTCCGCGAAATGGTGGCAGTTGCGGCACAAGAAGGCGCGGGACATAATTACTTAGTCGAGCATTCTGCTGGGAGCGGCAAGAGTAATACTATTGGTTTGTTGGTACATCGTCTCTCTTCATTACACGATGCAGCAGATCGGCGAGTATTTGATAGTGTAATTGTCGTGACCGATCGGGTGGTACTCGATCGAAGTTTGAACCAATCGAGTCTGTGTATCCTCGCTGTCCGAACTATGATTAGAATGATTTGCTGATGGACTATGATGATAGGCTAGAGAGCAATCTTAGTCAATCCATTAATCTGACAAATCAAAGTGCCGACGGAAGCAGAATAAAATCGTGGCAACACCAAAGATCGCTAGCAGCCATTAACCTTTAACCAAGCAAAACAGAATAAAACCACTGATCGCTAATGGTAGTAAATAATTCACCTCGCGAGGTTTAACTATGGGTGGGGTGGGAGTATTTAGCAACTGCTGTACGGTTTGAAATTCTGGAGAACTGGGATGAAGGTATGTAAGAGCCTCTTGCCAAAATGTTTGAGCTTGTTCTATTTCGTTGCGTCGATCGTGAAGTAATCCTAAATTCTTTCGAGTTATTCTTACCCCATGGAGATCTCCCACTTGGTGTTTAATCTCTAAAGATTTCTCATAGCAAGCAATCGCCTCGTCCCACTTGCCTTGGTCATAATAATACACTAGTCCCAAATTATTGAGGGTTTTGGCTACCCCAAGATCGTCTCCCAGTTGGCTGAAAATCTCTAAAGATTTTTCATAGCAAGCAATCGCATCGTCCCACTTGCCTTGGTCGTAATACCTGAGCTTCGAGCAGTCGCCCCAATCCCGCTTCAACTTGGGATTCTTCCCGATCCATTATTGCTGCCAAGACTGCCACCCCAAAATTCACACCAGGCAATCCCCCCGCCCAGCGAAATAACTGCCGATCCTCTTCGGTTAATGTCTGATAGCTAAGATTGAAACTTGCTCTTACCGAACCCTGTCCTGGAATCGCTTTCTCTACATTCTCGTTTTCTAGTTTATTCAAGCGAGTTGACTCATTAGCTAGCTCCTGAGCATAAACCTGGAGCGACTTTCGCGCCCAGATCTGCTGATCGAGTGTAGCTGCCGTAATCCGAATCGCGATCGGTAAACCTCCGCAGAGATTGACGATTTCTCGTGCTGCTGGTAATTCTGCCTCTACCCGCTTGCCATCTTGCAAAATTGCCTGAAATAGTAGCTCCGCCTCACCCAATTCTCCATTTATTCCCACCGCCATCGGTTCTAAATCGATCGATTCCACCCCAGGCAACCCCGTCAACCGCGATCGACTCGTCACCACTACCGCACACTGGGGATTGCTGGGTAATAAATCCCGAATCTGTGATTCATCCCGCGCATTATCGAGGATGATTAATGCTTGTTTGGTGGCTAAGATCGATCGATATTGCCCTTTCAACCCCTCTAGATCTGTTGCCAACTGGGACTCATCCTGCCCTGTCAGTGCCTTCAAAAACCGAATCAGGACTGTGTTAGTCTCCAGTGCTAATTGTGGGTCTTGCCCGTAGAGATTGACATAGAGCTGGGCATCGGGATATCGCTCCTTGAGTCGATAGGCAACCCGAATCGCCAGCGCAGATTTACCCACACCAGGTATTCCCGCGATCGCCGCAATTTTAACCCGATCCAATGTTGCTTCGATCTGGGCGATATAATCTTCCCGTCCCGTGAAATCCCCGATATCCTGCGGCAGCATATAGGGCGAAGGTTGTACAGGGTGGGATTGGATATACTGATTGACGGTGCTGTAATCCCCGATCGCGCCAAGGATACTTTTATCGATCTGGGGCTGATATTTAGGCGTGGAGTCTGTCATTTCGGTTTAGGGTTTGGTACCGATATGTTGTGTCACGGTGTTTTTATCCCCGATCGCGCCCACAATCGCATCATCTCCGATCGTCACGTTATACTTGCTGCCCTTCACCTCTTCAGATTCGGCTAACAGCTTGGAAATCTCCGCCGCCAAATCTTTATTCTCTGGGGCTTCAAGGATTTTCTGCAACTGATATTCTAGAGATGAGGTTGCGCCTTTATTTTCTGGATCGTTTGCTACATCTTTGGCGATATCTAAAGCTCCTGGTTTGGCTTCCACCTTTGGTTTCAATAGCTGCCACATCTTCCCAACCAAACCCTCTGCTCCTTTCTCGCCCAGCTTTTCGGCTCCTTTGTCGATCGCTTTTTGTCCCAATCCCAGCAATACAGGCAGAGCCGGAGCCAGCAAATTTACCAACAGTGCAATATCCATCTGATGTTGTAATTTATTTGGTTGACATTTATTATTTTAGCTTTCCCACATTTCTAGCTCAATTTGTAATGCGAGTGACTCGATCGATCGGATTGTTTGCTAGTGCGAATCGAACAGGAGATGGTATTCATCAGTTAAAATCTAGATTGGCGAACAGTTACTGCAACTGGTACCGCATAACTGTTAACTGCGAACATCTGGTACGGCGATATTCATGAGCGAACTCGAACAACAACTAGCAACACTCCAAGCGACAGCACTAGCCGCGATCGCTCAAGCTCCGACACTAGAAGCATTAGAGCAGCTCCGAGTCAATTATCTGGGCAAAAAGGGCGAAGTCTCCAAAATCTTGGGCGGGATGGGTAAACTCTCAGCGGAAGAGCGTCCGGCAATTGGGGCGGCGGCAAATGTCGTCAAAGATGCCATTCAGGCGCAACTCGATCGCGCCAAAACCGATTTCCAAACGGCGCAAATTCAGGCACAATTAGCGGCTGAGACGATCGATGTGACGATGCCCGGTGTGTATTATCCCCAGGGGCGGGTTCATCCGATTAATTCGACGATCGATCGAATGGTGGATATTTTCGTCGGTATGGGCTATACGGTGGCGACGGGGCCAGAAATGGAGACAGATTACTACAATTTTGAGGCTCTGAACACACCACCAGAGCATCCGGCACGAGATATGCAGGATACTTTCTATCTTCCCGATGGGAATCTGCTGCGGACGCATACTTCTTCGGTACAGATTCACTATATGGAGGAGAATGAGCCACCAATTCGGATTATTTCGCCCGGACGTTGTTATCGTCGCGATACCGTCGATGCGACGCACTCAGCCGTCTTCCATCAAATTGAAATCCTAGCAATCGCCCCAGATCTAACCTTTACCGATCTCAAAGGTACCATTAAAGAATTCTTGACTCAAGCCTTTGGAATGGAGCTACCGATTCGGTTCCGCGCTAGTTATTTCCCCTTCACCGAGCCGTCAGCAGAAGTCGATGTGCAATGGCAAGGGCGATGGTTAGAAATTATGGGCTGTGGGATGGTAGATCCCAATGTCCTCACCAAAGTCGGTCACGATCCAGAAGTATACAGCGGATTTGCCGCTGGCTTTGGGGTCGAGCGACTGGCAATGGTGCTACACCAAATCGATGATATTCGGAAGCTCTATGGGAGCGATCTCCGCTTCATGCAGCGCTTCTCGAAGCAGCGCCTCTTGAGCTTCCCGGCTCGGAACCGTGATGCCGGTTGTGTGACCGTCCTGATTCATGGCGGTCCCTCGAATCACAGCATAGATCGGGTCTTGAGCTTCGAGG
>NZ_JANNDR010000026.1:0-28548 GCF_031378165.1 Chamaesiphon sp. OTE_75_metabat_556 | reverse complement strand
CCCACCGTCACTCCTAGCCCTTCAGTGACACCATCACCATCCGAATCACCAACACCGATTGTCGTACCCACTCCGACGCAGACAGCAACACCGACGCCAACGCCAACCCCAACTGCTACTCCGAGTACTTTTTATCCGCCTCGATCTCGACCAACTCCTTCAGCAACCCCCACACCAACGCTAACCCCAACCCCAACTGCATCCCCATCACCAGAAAACTCTTCAACACCGATCGATCCAAGTCAGTCGCCTGAAAATATTAATACTCCCAAGCAGACGCCACTCTTTTGAAGATGTGAATGGCAGCGGTGGCGATCGAATTCTCGATCCTTCTAAGTCAACGCCAATACCAGTCTAGTAGTTAGCAAATCTAGTGACGATCTATTTATCAATTTAATGGATCGCGCCAGTAAAGATGGTTTCGGTTAACTTGGCGTTAGTCAGTACGGTGCGCTGGAGATTGGTGTAGCTGAGATTGGCACCGGATAAGTCTGCACCAGATAAATCTGCACCAGATAAGTCTGCGCTAGTTAAATTGGCTCCGCGCAACTTGGCACCATGCAAGGTTGCGCCGATTAAGCTCGCTTTGGTCAGATTCGCCCATGAGAGATCGGCACTAGTCAAATTGGTGCGATCGAAATTAGCAAACATTGCATAGACGCTGACTAAATGCGATCGATTCAGCCGTGCCTGGGTCAAATTGGCGCGATACAGATGCGCCGCACCCAATTCTGCTGCCACTAAAATCGCCTGAGACAGATCGGCATGAGCGAGATTAGTTTGAACTAAATTGGCATAACTGAGGGTTGCCCGTTGGAGGCAAATCCGATCGAGATCTGCCGCTCGAAGCTGGGCGGCGGTTAGATCGATCGCGATCGCATTGACGTCTGCTAAATTAGCCTCTCGCAAATCGGCATCACTAAAATTACTGCCCATCAGATTGGCATTGCTTAAATTCGCACGTTGCAAGTCGGCACCCTGAGCGCGACCATTAATCATCTCGATCGATTGTAAATTGGCCTCGACCAGATCCGCGCTATCGGCGATCGCATTGTTGAGGTTTGCGCCGACGAAGCTAGCCATGACTAGCTTGGCATCACTCAGATTCGCCCGTCTCAAGTTGACATCATGCAGATCGGCACCGCGTAGATTCAGCCCCATCAACCGCGCATCGCTCAAATCTGGTGCTTCCGGCTGTTGCGATCGCCACTTCAACCAGGCCACCGCACCGCGCTGCAACATCTCTTCTGCACTCGCGTTCATGGCCTACTCCCGCTGACCTTTGTCTGGAAATGGCCGACCGGGTAAACTTTCTAATGCTGCTAAAATTCCCGCTTCAGCCGCCTTGATATCGCGTTCTTCACCACCCAAATACAATCTCCCAAAGGCACCTACTGCCGAAATTTGGAGAATATTAATTAACGCCGATTTTTCGGCTTCATTAGCGGCAATAGCGGCATAGGCGGCGGGTTCTACTTCCAAGACATACAAAGTCTGTCCGGCGAGAATCATGTTTCCCCGCCGACTCCGGTTGATCATCTGGGTATGATGGGCGGTAATATTCCGAATGATCCGACTCGAAATCACGCGTGGCTTCAGACAATCCGACTGACGAACGCCGAGATAGGCCAGAATCGCTTGTCCGGCAGCGTGAACGTCACCCTGATTGCTGGCATGAATTTCCATCAAGCCATACAAGCGTTCGATAATCTGGACGCCTGGTCGGACTTGTGCGGATTTGAGGGCGATATCCATCATTTGGTTGATTTCGACCCCAGGGGAAACCTCGATCCACAAGGATGAATCCGCTGGCAATGGCAAAAACCCCTGGGCTTCTGTACCCAGATATGCGGCATGTTGGCGTTGCAACCGATCGATAAAGACGTAACTGCGGAGGTCGATTCCCAATGGATTAGAGGTTGAGTAGTAAATTTGTGAGTGTGAGGTTTAATCCTACTGAGAACAAACATTCACCTGGATCGATCTGCTCGAATTAAAATATTAATTAATTGTAAAAATGTATCCAGCCTCACCAGTATACCCTAGATGGATTGTCCTCGATCGCCCTGGCTCTGTGCCACCAGACATAAAAACAGCAGGGGCAATTCATCAATTACCCCTGCTGTTCGGACGATCGATTCGTAACCGCGATCGATTATTCTAAGCCAGCATAGATGGCGAGATCGCCGAGTTCATCTTCGATCCGCAGCAGGCGGTTGTATTTGGCGACCCGTTCGCTGCGACATAGAGAACCCGTCTTGATCTGTCCGGCGCGGGTAGCGACGGCGAGATCGGCAATCGTGGTATCTTCAGTTTCGCCAGAGCGATGACTGATAATCGATTTAAAGCCGTTGCGAGTACCCAGATCGATCGTTTGTAGGGTTTCGGTGAGGGTACCGATTTGATTGAGTTTGATCAAAATGGCATTGGCCGATTTTTCCTTGATGCCTTGGCGCAACCGGACAGAGTTAGTTACAAACAAGTCATCACCAACGAGTTGGACTTTCGAGCCAATTCTCTGGGTGAGTAATTGCCAGCTTGCCCAGTCGTCCTCATGCAAACCATCTTCGATCGAGACGATCGGATATTTGGTCGTCAGATCGGCTAAATAGTCGATAAACTGCGCTGGTGTATGGCTACTGCCATCGTAGACATAGTTACCATCTTTGTAGAACTCACTGGCGGCCACATCGAGAGCTAGCGCGACTTGTTCGCCTGGTTTGTAGCCAGCCGATTCGATCGCCGCGATCAATAGTTCTAACGATGCCTGATTGGACTCCAGATTGGGCGCAAAGCCACCTTCGTCACCCACACCAGTCAAAAGACCTTTTTGGTCTAAAACTTTGCTTAAAGAGGCAAATACTTCGGCTCCCCATCGCAAAGCTTCCTTGAAGGAAGTCGCCCCGACGGGTACGATCATAAATTCTTGGAAGTCGATGTTGTTTGCTGCGTGAGCACCACCATTGATCACATTCATCAGCGGTACGGGCAACAGATTTGCCAAGGGGCCGCCCAAATAACGGTAGAGCGGTACTCCGAGGGCATTAGCGACTGCTTTGGCATTAGCTAGGGATACCGCTAAAATAGCATTAGCCCCTAATTTTGATTTAGTCGGCGTACCGTCTAATTCGATCATCGATCGATCGATCGCGATTTGATCGAATGCATCCATCCCTTCGAGTGCTGGCGCAATCTTGTCATGAATGTTGGCAACAGCCTTGAGGACACCTTTGCCCCCATAGCGGCTGGCATCATCATCCCGCAATTCGTGGGCTTCAAAACTACCCGTCGATGCGCCGCTAGGGACTTGAGCTAGCCCAAATCCACCATTGGCTAAGTATACTTCGGCTTCTACTGTCGGGCGACCGCGAGAATCGAGAATCTCTCTAGCTCTAATTTCCGCAATCGCCATGTCTGGCATATTCATAGTCATTCCCTCATCCTTCAATCGCGTTGGCGTAGCCTACCGTAGGTAATCGATCTGTCCGTAAACAATGTAGCTTGACACCCCAATTATCCGTTCCTCGGCACCGATCGGTGCCAACAGGTTATCATACGACCTGACGACACATTAAGTTAGCAATTTTAGTCACCAATTTTTAAATAAAGCGATTTTTAGCTATGCGTTTACTACATACGATGCTGCGAGTGAGCGATTTAGAAGCATCTCTGCGCTTCTATTGTGAAGTGCTGGGGATGAAATTAATTCGCAAACAAGATTTTCCTGATGGCAAGTTTACGCTCGCTTTTGTCGGCTATGGCGCGGAATCTGACAGCACAGTCATCGAACTTACCCATAATTGGGATACTTCAGCCTATACGATCGGTGATGCCTACGGTCATATCGCGATCGGGGTAGATGATATCTATGCTACCTGCGAGCAAATTACAGCCAAAGGCGGCAAAATCGTCCGCGCGCCAGGAGCGATGAAACACGGCACGACTGTGATTGCTTTTGTGGAAGATCCGACTGGTTATAAGGTCGAATTAATTCAAGTCGGCAAATAACGCCAAAATCTGTAGGGGCGGGTTTATATAAAAAACATCGAGTTCACCAAAAATTTAATTCAAGCCCACCCAAACCCCACCAGTATTTGTCATGTTCCGTCAAGAATGGTGTAAGATTCCATGTCTCAAATACCGAGTACAGTAGAAGTAGAACGACATCGCGCCGCCATATCGCGAGTGGAACTATCTCGTCCGGTAAGACTGGCAATCGAGTCGGGTATTATTACATCAGAAACAACGATTTTTGATTATGGTTGTGGGATTGGTGGCGATGTCAAAAGGTTGAAATCGCAAGGATATAACTGCGAAGGTTGGGATCCATATTATTTCCCTGATATTGAGATTCGAGCGGCAGATATAGTCAATCTCAGCTATATCATTAATGTCATCGAAGATCCCGCAGAACGCGATCGAGCATTGAGTCATGCGTGGGAATTGACGGGACGAGTATTAATCGTTGCTGCGCAGATTTTAGTCAACGATCTCAGTGGGATGTTAGCTTATGGTGATGGGATTTTAACTAAGCGGAATACCTTTCAGAAATATTATCAGCAAGTAGAATTAAAAGAGTATATCGATCGAGTCCTAACAGTTGATGCGATCCCAATCGGTTTGGGGATTTTTTTAGTATTTCGCGATCTAGCTCAAGCCGAAAGTTTTCGAGCGGCAAGACTTTATACACGGATGACGACGCCGCGCGTCAGAGCTGCGAGCAAACGGTTTGAGGATTATCAAGTCCAACTTGCACCATTAATGGAATTTGTCAGTCAGCGCGGACGGATACCGATTAAAGGAGAATTAGCCGCAGAAGCTGAATTAGCTAGCGAATTTGGAAGTATTAAGCGGGCATTTCAGATTGTTTTAACCGCTACTGACGAAGCAGAATGGGATACGATCGCCTATCAGAGATCGTTAGATTTACAAGTTTATTTAGCTCTATCACACTTCGGTCAAAGACGGAGTTTGCGAAATTTATCTGCGGCAATGAAAGCAGATATTAAAGCCTTTTTTGGTAGTTATGATGAAGCATGTGCAGTTGCTGATCGATTATTATTTAAGATTGGCGAACCAGGTGTGATTAAACAAGCTTGTCAACATAGTAAAATCGGGAAATTATTACCAGCGGCACTATATATTCATATCTCCGCTCTCAACGAAATTGATCCCAAGCTGCGACTATATGAAGGTTGTGCCAGCCGAAATATCGGCGGTACTGAGGATGCAAATCTGATTAAGTTTCATACCGATAAGCCCTGTATCTCCTATCTCTATTATCCAGATTTTGAATCGATCGCCCATCCAGCCTTGCAGTGGGCAATGCTCATCGATTTACGAGATTTAAGCTTACGATTTCGCGACTATTCCCAATATGAAAATCCGCCAATCCTGCATCGTAAAGAAACATTTTTGAGTCCAAATCATCCTTTGTATCTAAAGTTTGCTAAATTCACCAAATCTGAAGAAAAAGCTGGATTGTACAGTGAAACTAAAACGATCGGCAATCAACATGGATGGGAGCAACGGCTGCAATCCTATGGCGTGAAAATCAAAAACCATCGCATAATTCGGCAAGTATGAAGCAGACCAAATTTCCTCTGTTCAAATCTCCCAAGGTTGGGAGAAGATCTTTGTTTGTGATTCTGTTATGTTCGTTGTTGACAATTAGTGGAGTTGGAGGTTTATTATTTTATTTTGGCATCATTCATATCAATTATCCAGATCGCAACCGATTTCCAATTCGTGGGATCGATATCTCCAGTCATCAACAGCAGATTGATTGGGCGCGGTTAGATCGATCGACAATAAACTTTATTTTGATAAAAGCAACTGAAGGGGGCAATTTTAAAGATTCCCGCTTTCAAGCTAACTGGCAACAGGCTCGAAAGCAAGGTAAAATCGTCGGAGCCTACCATTTTTTCACCTTTTGTAAATCGGGACGCGAACAAGCCCAGAACTACATCGATACAGTACCGAAACAGCCAGGGACATTACCTCCAGTTATCGATCTAGAATTTAGTGGCAATTGTCGATCGCAACCGACACAAGCTAAGCTAGAACAAGAGTTGAATACTTTCATCACGATCGTCGAAAAGTTCTATCGAAAGCGACCGATCTTGTACGTTACATATGAATTTTACGATCGATATCTCCGCGATCGCTATCCCACTCAACCAATTTGGATTAGCGATTTTTATAGCTTTAATAAGTTGCCAATATTAATCGACGGTAAACAGTGGCTATTCTGGCAATATAGCGAACCTGGTAGGATTTCAGGAATATCTACATTAGTAGATCTGAATGTTTTTAATGGGGATAAAACTCAATTCGATCGATTGGTAAATACAGAGGTAATGCAAAATTGACAGTAGCGAATCCAAATTACCTCTGTCCGCCAATAGTATCGCAATCGACTAAATATCGATTCTCTTCCAGAGAGGCTCCGCCAACGCATTTGTCCGTAGTTTAGAAATTTTCGGGTGCGACTGGCATTAAGATTGAATAGGGTAAATAACCACCCTGACGAACCAGCCGTATTTTTGTCTTAATTGTGAAACTATATACTTACCACACCCCCGAACGCACCCCTGCAAACGAACTCCCCGTCTGCGCAATCGCGATCGATGTACTACGAGCGACCTCAACCATCGCCGCAGCACTAAAGTCTGGAGCTGAAGCCATCCAAGCTTTCAGTGATATGGATACGCTGATGCAAGTGAGTGACAAGTGGCCATCTGAATTACGTTTGCGCGGTGGTGAGCGGGGCGGTGCTAAAGTAGCTGGTTGCGATCTCGGCAATTCGCCGCTAGATTGTACGCCAGAGGTAGTGGGTGGTAAACGGTTATTTATCAGTACCACCAATGGTACTCGCACCTTACAGCGCATCCAGGATGCCAAAATCGTCCTCGCCGCCGCCTTAGTCAATCGGCAAGCGATCGCGGGTTATGTCATCTCCCAGCAGCCAGAGACAGTGTGGATGGTAGGATCGGGATGGGAAGGCGACTACTCGCTCGAAGATACCGTCTGTGCGGGGGCGATCGCCGATAGTATAATTACTAAATTAAATTTACCATTGGCAGAAGTCGCCGGTAATGATGAATTAGTAGCCTCGATCGCGTTGTATCGTCAGTGGAAAGACAATCTTTTGGACTTATTTTACCTCGCCAGTCACGGACAACGGTTGGTACGATTGGAATGCTTTGACGACCTCAAATTCTGTGCCACTCCTGATACTCTAGATATTATCCCAATTCAAACTAGTGTCGGCGTACTGCAAGCTCATGCCTCTTAATCGATACTACTAATACCTGCAAAATATCTGCAACATACCATTAATCTGTAGGGGTGCCCCTTGTGGGTACCCAAAGGTTTCAGCCGCAACTTTGTACAGGTATAAATAACCGTAACTATTTCAACTAATCGATCGGTAAGCAAACATTGAAACATTTAGTTTATATCTTACCTTATCTCAATCAGGGCGGCACCGAACGACAGGCTTTAAGTCTCGTCCGAGAGTTTCAAGATCGTTATCAGATTTCATTACTCGCACCAACAGGTAAAGGATTACCACCTTTTTTAGAACAACAACTTACTTACTGTGAATTCACAGCCTGGGAGCGGAACTTTTTTCAGGGATTGAGAGAACTAATTGCTGGCATTAAAGCCGCACAAAAACGTCAACCGATCGATCTGATTCACGTTCATGGCGCACATGAATTAATGATTCCCGTACGGTTATTATTTCCCAATTTGCCGATCGTCTTTACCGTCCATGGCTATCATGGAGTCAGTGCGGATGTTAGCTATCGGTTAGCTTGTTTATTTGCCAATCTGTGGGCAACGCGAGTAATTTCTGTCTGTCAAACTGAGTACGATATTTTAGTCAAGTTTGGGATGAACTCAGCCAAGCTAGAGATGATTTATAATGGCGTACCGACACCAATACTCGATCGATCTAAAGTCACATCGCTAGCTAATCAATTCAATTTAGATCCGACAACCCAAACAATTATTGGTACGGCGGCGCGACTATCTGAAGCAAAAGGCTTGACTTATCTATTACAAGCATTCGCACGAGTAGCTAAAGACAAACCAAACCTCCGGTTAGTTATTGCAGGTGTGGGCGATTTAGAACAACAACTCAAACAGCAGTCTCAAGATTTAGGGATTGCAGAAAGTACAATTTTTTCAGGTTATGTTAACGATCTGCCAGAATTGATGAGTCTATTTAACTTCTTTGTATTGCCTTCGCTGCAAGAAGCTTGTAGTCTAGCCTGTGCCGAAGCAATGGCACAACAAAAAGCCGCGATCGGTACGACGATCGGTGGTATCATCGAACAAATTGCTGATGGCAAAACTGGGTTTCTAATTCCACCCAAAGATGTGGATGCCTTGGCTGAAAAAATTCAATGCTTACTCGATCGACCGGAATTAGTCGAAGAATTTGCACGTAATGGAAAGCAACGGTATGAAGAGTTATTTACACTCGATCGAATGCTAATTAAAACTGAAGATTTATACTCTAAACTTCTAAATTAAATCATGCCATCTTTACTAGGGTAGTTAGGGCAGATTTGTCCCAGCTTAGTTTTCAAGTAGTTAATCTCTAACATAAACCTGCCTCTACGGTATCTGAACCACTGTATATCCTGCATCCTCCTGGTAGCCTGCGGTTAAAAAGAATGAACAGCTTAGACTCACAACAAACAACCAAAAAAGTTCTATTCCTCAGTAATGGACACGGCGAAGATCTCAATGCCATCCAAATTGTCAAAGCCTTGCGAAAACAAGCACCAGATGTAGAAATTGGCGCAATGCCGATCGTTGGCTACGGTAATGCTTATCGTAACTTAAATATAAAAATCATCGGTCCGACTGAAGCTTTGCCATCTGGCGGTTTTGTCTATAACGACAGGTTTAAACTTCTAGAAGATATTCGATCGGGTTTATTTACTTTACTCTGGCAACAGATTCAATCTATCCGTAAGTATGGTGATAAATGCTCGGCAATTTTTGCGATCGGGGATGTCGTCGTGTTACTCGGTGCCTACCTCACAGGTAAACCATACATCTCATTTATGGTATCGAGTTCGGCATATTACGAGCACAAAATGCAGTATCCCAAACTAACGGAATGGCTGCTCAAATCCGATCGCTGTCAGCAGATTTTTACACGCGATCGCTATACCGCCGAGCTGTTAAATAAACAGGGTTATGATAAAGCCAGATTTGTCGGTTTTCCCGCAATGGATGCCTTGGAACTTACAGGCAAAGATCTACAATTATCGCCCGATTTACCACTAGTTGCTTTATTACCTGGGAGTAGATTGCCCGAAGCGGGCACAAATTTACAACTACTATTAGATTTGGCGATCGCGACATCACCATTATTTCCCGATGGGATTCAATTTTGTGCCGCTGTTACCCCAAATTTATGCCTGCCCGATGCGAATGGTATGATGCCGATCCAACAGGTAGCAGCACAAGGAGGATGGGAATATCATCCGACAGGTTATTTAACTCATCCCGAACATCAGATTAAGTTACGCTGCATTGATGATGCCTTTGCGGATATTTTAGATCGGTGCGATCTCGTAGCAGGGATGGCTGGCACAGCGATCGAACAAGCCGTCGGTTTGGGCAAACCAATCATGCAAATTCCTGGTGCTGGCCCGCAGTTTACCTATACTTTCGCCGAAGCGCAAATGCGCCTGTTGGGTTCTTCGATTCAAACCATTGGTACCAAACCAGCTACAGCAGAAACAATTACGCAAGCCGCGCAAGCCATTCAGCGCACGTTAGGGGATACAACATATCTCCAACAATGTCGGGAAAATGGATTGGAGCGGATCGGCGATAAGGGTGGTGGTGACGCAATGGCGCGGATTTTTGTCGATCGATTTTTAAAAACCGATTTACTCACACGCTAAAACATTAATAGTAGGGGTAATGTCTTGATTCGCTGTCTTGTCGTTTTTTTATTCGGGGGGAACCCCCGAATAAAAACGCCGCTAAACCCTCGGCAAAGCCGAGGAGCGCGAATCGCTTCATGAATTACCCCTACTATTACTATTACTTGGTAATTTTACTGATTTGTTAAGAGTTCCAGTCGATCTCGATCGGGTAATTTCCAGACCTTACCATCGAGTGCCATCTGTTCGATTAAGGTCGCGAGGCGGAGGGCTTTGAGTGCCTGCTCCCCCCCGACTGATGGTTCGCTGCCACACCTAACACAGTTGACAAAATGCTCTAACTCTGCATACAGTGGCTCGATGTTTTTGACATAGACTTTCTCGATCAGTCCGTCTTGGCGGTATAAGCCCTGATGATACTCATTGAGCAGATCGGCATTATGCCGATGGATCGAGATTTCGTTGCTGAGGAAATTGGCTTCGGTCAGGGATTGGCGACAGTGCGCGGCAATTAATCTAGTTTTGCGATGAGTAACTTTGCTGGCAGTCAGGGTGGCGACGACACCATTAGCAAAACCGAGGGTAGCAGTTACATAGTCTAAATATTTGGATTCGGGGCAACGACTACCATTGGCTGTGAGTCCCACAACTGGCGCACCAGCGAGTTCCATCAGTAAGTCGATGTCGTGGATCATCAAATCCAGCACGACAGAGACATCATTAGCCCGATTGGAGTAGGGACTCATCCGATGTGCTTCGAGGGCTAAAACTTTCTCAGTTTTAAGGACTTGACTGAGTTCTTGGAAGACGGGGTTAAAGCGTTCGATATGTCCGACTTGCAGGATGCACTGCGATTCCGCCGCCGCATTAACTAAAGCTTCAGCTTCTTCGATCGTGGCCGCGATCGGCTTTTCGATCAAGACGTGAATTCCCGCTTGGAGACAAGCGATCCCCACTTCATAGTGCAACCTAGTCGGGACGGCGATACAGACGGCATCGACTTGGGAGAGCAGCTCCCGATAGTCTTCATAAAATCTAGCTTTGTACTTACTAGCAGCTTCCAAACCATTTTCGACATTGACATCAGCGATGCCAACCAGCTTGACGTTTTTGAGGAGACTCAACACCCGTGCATGGTGTTGTCCCATATTGCCGATCCCGATGAGTCCTACTTTCAGTGGCTGGGGCGAACCCGACTGAATCCCTGTGTCTAACTGTCTGGCTGACATGCTATTTCTCACGCTAAATTTTACTCCTCCATCACAAATTAGTTATTCTTTGTTACCGATCGGCCAATCCCGATCTAGTTACCCAGCCATTGGGAGCTGGTTGGTGTCGATCGAGTCGAGCCAAACCGAGTGGTAACAATTGCATCGATAACCGATCGCTGCTTTATCTACTTAGAATAATCCCGATACTATCACAGCATCATGACTGTAAAGAACCGAAAAGTTTTGTTTATGTTCCTAAAGATCGTTTTTTAGCGGCTGAGGGAATTTTGGATTTGGGATCGAAATATCGCCCAGTCCCCCAGTCCCTTCATCCCGATCGACTAGAAAAGTTAAAATAGAAAACTCCTTCAATTATCAAGTTAGCCGTTGTGAAAGCAGTTATTCTCCTCTCTGGTGGTTTGGATTCCTCGACGGTGTTATATTTAGCCAAAAGTGAGGGCTACGATTGTTATGCGCTCTCTTTTGATTATCAACAACGTCATCGCCGTGAACTGAAAGCTGCACAGACGATCGCCACGGCGGTGGGGGTAGTCGCCCATCAAGTGGTCAACTTCGATCTGCGCTTGTGGGGCGGTTCGGCACTGACCGACGATCAGGTGGATTTGCCACAAGATCGCGATCTGGCTGCAATGTCAGAATCTATTCCCGTAACCTATGTTCCCGCCCGCAATACGATTTTTTTGAGCTTCGCGCTGGCATACGCCGAAGCGATCGCCGCTAGTCGAGTCTACATAGGTGTCAATGCGCTTGACTATTCTGGCTATCCTGATTGTCGTCCCGATTATATCGAGGCGATGCGATCGGTATTCCGCTTGGGTACCAAGCAAGGTCGCGAGGGCGAGCCGATCGAGATTGTCACACCCTTAATCGATCTCAAAAAGACAGAAATAATCCAACTCGGAGATCGATTAGGCGTCCCCTGGGCGCAAACTTGGTCTTGCTACTCTGGAGACAGCGTACCCTGTGGTACTTGTGATTCGTGTCGGTTGCGGCTAGCCGCTTTTGCCGAGCTGGGTTTAGTCGATCCGGGGAATTAGTGGATAGTGGATAGTTGGGAGTTGATAGTTGATAGTTCGATTCAAAATCACGAATCTAATACACCCTATTCACTATCCACTATTCACTGTCCACTATCCACTATCCACTAATCCCTCACCCCTATCCCCTTCCTCACCCGTACCCGATCGATCCTCGGTCCGATCGTCGAGATGACTGTAAAATTCCAGTCCTCGTAATCTAAGGATTCCCCAGATTGGGGGAATTGTTGCAATTTGTTAAGCAGAAATCCGGCCAGGGTTTGATAGTCATCAGATAGAGGCAACGAGATCTCTAGCTGCTGGTTGAGATCTTCGAGATTGATTTGGGCTTGGACGAGGAATGTCCCATCTGTGAGCTTTTGAAGTAATTCTGTCGGTCGATCGGAAGTGACTTTCATGCCGATCATTTCCTCGATCGCATCTTGGCGGGTAATCAAACCAGCGGTGTTGCCAAACTCATCCACCACGATCGTCATGTGGCGATTGGATTGCTGCATCTGTTGGAGGATAATGCTTACAGGTGTAGATTCGGTCACAAATGCGACTGGTTGAATCCAGCGGGCGATCGGGATTTGTCCGGCGGGTTTGCCCTGAGCTAGCAAAGTCACAAAATCTTTGAAAGTGACGCTGCCGACAATTTTATTGAGTGATGTATCCGTGACAGGATAGCGGGAATAACCAGTGGTGGCGACTTTGAGTAGGAGGGTCTGACAACTGGCAGCTTGGGGGATGGTGACGATCTGGGTCGCTGGTACCATGACATCGGTGGCGATCGTGTCGGCAAAGGCGAGGACTTTGGTGAGGACTTCCCGCTGTTCGAGGGCGAGTCCGCTCGATTCGCGCTCCGTCGAGACGATCGCTTGTAATTCTTTGAAAGTCACGCGCTCGCGACCGTCATATCGCTGGTGGATGCCAAATACCCGCAGACACAGTTTGGTCGATCGATCGAGCACCCAAATTAGGGGACTAAAAATCCGAGCGATGGCCAGGCTGGGCGCGCCTAAGACTCTAGCGATGCGTTCGGCATAAATCAACGCGATCGATTTGGGAATCAGTTCGCCAAAGACAATTTGCAGATATGCCAGCACGATAAATGTCACTGGAATCGCTAGGGAATGGGCAAGTGCCGATCCCAGTGAGAGCCGATCCAAGCCTTGGGAAAAGATTTGGGAAATCGCCCGTTCGCCAATCCACCCCAATGCCAGACTAGAAAGGGTAATACCTACTTGAGCGGTAGAGAGCAACCGCTCGATCCCGCGTTGGAGTGATTGGACTTGGCGGGCCGGATCGTCACCAGCCGCCACCAATTGATCGATCCGCGATCGTCGCACGGAGAGGATTGCGAATTCGGCAATCACAAAGAAGGCATTAATCGCAATCAACCCCAAAATAAGTAGGAGTCGCCACCCAATTTCTGAACCACCTAATAGTGGATGAGGATCGTTCATTGTCGGGAGATAGGAATGATAGTGACAGGAGGTGGAGGGGGAAAATCGCTAGGTCGAGCACCCTATTTGCCAACTGGAATACCAGCCGCTTCTAATTGGAGTTTTTTATCTACATCAGTTAATTGTAGAGAAACACTCTTAACTTTATCTAGCATGTTTTTTGGAATATTCAGCAAGACTTTGACATCGCGACCGTTGGCGGCGAGGTTACTGGGGAGTCCGGCAGTAGTCGCGTTGATGTTTTGAGCGCGATCTGTGGTCACACTAATTGTCCCTTGACCAAAATTCACGGGTTGACTGCCATGATTGGAGAGGGTTAATTCCAGTCGCAGACTATTGCCATTCGGGACGATCGATTTGACTGTCATCGTAATCCCCTGATCCTGTTTGACGATCGGTAATTTGGCGAGGGGCAAGCCAGTTTTGGGATCGTTTTTCACTGCTTTTTCAAATTCAGCAGCTTGCTTTTTAGCATCTTTTGCTTGCTTGGCATCTTTGAGTGGTTCGTCGATACCCATTTGTTTTTTGGCGCTAGCCAGGATTTCTTGCTCTTGGATCAGTTCTAGTCCTTTGGTATTGGTATTTTGTTGGCTGCCACCTTTGCTATTATTCGGACGGATATCTGGCTGGGTGACTCCTTTGAGTGCTTCATGCCCAGAGACAAAGCCCAGAACGCCACTCATAATTCCTGCTGCCAGCATGAAAAATAGTAAAATACTGGTCAGTAGTAAAGTACGATCGTTTTTGATACTTTTTTTCATGTTTATCCTTGCCGAAAATCAATTGAGACCATTGCCACTCCATGCCGATCAAGTCTGATCCATATCGATCGATTGTATTAGCTAATATACTAGCGATCGTCCCCCTCGGCTACATTGTTCGCTTCAGTCCTAGTTTACCCGAATATATCCGCGATCCGGCTGGAAGTGTCGCCTACCAACTGTTTTGGATCTTAGTGGTAATCGCGATCTACCCCCGGGCTAATCGGCGAATGACAGCCATTTGGGTGTGCCTGGGATCGTGCGCGATCGAGTTTCTCCAGCTCTACCAACCACCTTGGCTCCAAGCGATCCGCGCGACATTACCAGGAAGATTGGTATTGGGTAGTACTTTTTTGTGGTCGGATCTGCCTGTGTACTTTCTCGGTAGCTATCTAGGCTGGTTGTGGGTACGTTGGCTCGATCGATTAGGCTTGAGGCTTTAGAGATTAGATATTTAGGTTTTAGGCTTGAGCCTGTGACATTCGATCTCAAATCCCTAACGGCCTGCGGACTTATGATTTAAGTCCCAACAAGGCTCAGAATTATGCTTCAATAGTAGATCGGTGGGGGTCTGCGATCTTCAACGAGCAAGATTCGCCCATCATTTCTTAAGCAGGTTAGAGTCACATCATGAGTTTAGATACCCAAATTGAAGTCAATTCCGGAACTAGTACCAACCGTGGTTGGCCGGGATTAATCGAAACCTATCGAGCGTATCTACCTGTGACTGAGACTACACCAGTAGTCACCTTGCATGAGGGTAACACACCGTTGATCCCCGTGCCCACGATCGCGACCGAAATCGGTCGCGGTGTCAAAGTATACGTCAAATATGACGGCCTCAATCCCACTGGCAGTTTCAAAGATCGCGGCATGACGATGGCGATCACCAAAGCTAAAGAAGCTGGTGCCAAGGCGGTGATTTGTGCCAGTACGGGGAATACTTCAGCGGCGGCTGCTGCTTATGCCGTACGCGGCGGGATGCGCGCTTACGTGTTGATTCCCGATGGCTATGTCGCACTGGGAAAATTAGCCCAAGCCTTGCTCTATGGAGCTGAAGTGCTAGCGATTAAAGGAAATTTTGATGATGCACTGCATATCGTCCGGGAGATGGCCGAAAATTATCCGATTACCTTGGTAAATTCGGTCAATCCTTATCGACTTGAAGGTCAAAAAACCGCTGCCTTCGAGCTAGTCGATGCCCTCGGTGAAGCCCCTGATTGGTTGTGTATTCCCGTCGGTAATGGCGGTAATATTACGGCTTATTGGATGGGATTCAATCAGTATCATCAGCATGCCAAATGTCGGAACTTGCCCAAGATGATGGGTTTCCAAGCGGCTGGTTCGGCACCTTTAGTTAGTGGTGTCCGTGTTAAAGATCCCGAAACCCTGGCAACAGCGATTCGGATCGGCAATCCGGCGAACTGGGATAAAGCCATCAATGCGAAAAATGAGAGTGGTGGCGAATTTAATGCTGTCACCGATGCCGAAATCATTGCCGCTTATCGGTGGTTGGGTAGTAAAGAAGGGATCTTCTGTGAACCAGCTAGTGCGGCTTCTGTCGCCGGATTGCTCAAGGTCAAAGATCGCGTACCCGATCGCGCTACCGTAGTTTGTGTCCTGACTGGTAACGGTCTTAAAGATCCCGATACGGCGATCGCTAATAAGATCAATCCCTTCCAGCAAGGTATCGATGCCAATCTGCAAGCTGTGGCATTAGCCATGGGATTTTAAAATTAAGGCTACAGCCAATTTAACAGGTAGGGGTAATTCATGAATTACCCCTACCTGTTAAATTTCAATGATTAAGTAGATCTGTAGGTTGGGTCGAACGAATGTAAAACCCAAAAATCTTAACCAAAAAGCCGAGGTTTCCAGCCTCGGCTTTTTAGTGGGCATTTCTATTAATGAGCGGGATGGCAATTGTTATCGCCCCTCACCTGGCTTAACATCCCGCCTGCCTGTTTGGTTGCTAGTATTTTCCGCTCGGACTTAATCTCATCCAGTTCGTTCGCGGACAGATCGTTGGGAATGGAATCAAAATTAGCATTGCTCAAGTACAAGTCTTTCGTCTGTTCGAGGATGGCCTCAGTAGTCAAGCCATGATACTTGTAGGTTTGGCACACTTGCCGGTAAATTAACGCTCTAACATGACTGGGCATTCGATCTGTTAATTGAGCGTTAGAGGGGTTGGGCGTGAAGGAGATCGCAATTGCCAAGCTTAAGCAAGCTAACTGTCTCAACATAAAACCATGTAAAGTACCTGGGTCTATATTCAAGGCATTCAGTTAGATATCGGGATACTTTACGCCAGTCTTTGATCGATCCCAAGTGCTATCAGGACGAAAATGATTAATTTCAACCAGTTAATCATTAATTGCGCTCAATAAAATCTCATTGAGCGTGATATCTTCCATATCGTCCATCGTGATCGTATCGACGATATCAAACTTGGCACCAGCACGACTGAGATCGTCATCAAGGATTTTTAAAAACTTAGTTGCGGCTTCATCTAGTCCCACCTGAATGAACGAAATCGCCAATTCTTCATCGCGATCGAGTCTTTGAGTGGCATCGAGAATGACTTGCATCACTGCCTTGCGATCGTCGGGTTCGCCATCAGTTACGACCAAAATTATCTCACCATTGGCAGGTATTTTTCCAGTAGCTTTGCGCTGAAAATAACTCGCGATCGCATCGGCCAAAACTGCGGCTAAATCCGTTCGCCCAGAAGGATCGTTCTCCTGAAAAATCGTGCTAACTTTAGCGGCTGTGACGTTATCGTAACGTTTGAACTTACCTGAAAACAGATACATCGTAATCCCATCGGGGTCGAGTTCTTCGCACTTATTTGCTAAAGCTAATGCCGATTCCTGCATGATTTGCCAGCGACTCAAACCACCCGCTTTGTCTTTAGTTGACATGCTGCCGCTTTTATCGATAATCAGGGTGTAGTCGCGATTTTCTAGCATAAAATTTGATGATATTTAAGACGAATAAAGTTATATATAATTGTAGTAATTTAAATTACTTACTCACAATTCCCGACCATTGAATTTTTTTGAGTTTCTCCCGTCGGTAAGAAAAGAAATGTTCGGGTTCTTGAAACGTGCAATGGGGCGCGATCAAAATTTGGTGCGGAGCCACACCCATTCGTTCGAGTTGCAATTGATTGACTCGGCGCACATCTAGTCGCACTCTCCCCGCTTGTGAGTCCGGCAGTAGGGGTGAATTGGGCAATGACTGTAAATCGGCAGCATCAGCTTCTAGGTCGCCAGAGAGCGGTTTTAGGCCAATTGAGGCGCACACTTCCAATCCGACTTGGGTGGTGACTTGATAGACTTCACCTGCGATCGCCGGACCGATTGCGACGATAATATCGGTAAGGTTGCCACCCTGCAATAACAGTCTTTCTACTGCTACGGTTGCAATTTTCAATGACGTACCGCGCCAGCCGGCATGTACCGCTGCGACATTACCCGTGTGGCGATTGGCAATCAGGATCGGGTTGCAATCAGCACTCGCCACCCAGACGGCTTGTACTGGTTGCTCTGTCAACATGCCATCGCCTAGCGCATTACCAGTTTCTACCTCTACTTCTGTGGTACTGGCAATTTCGGTCGGTGTGAGGACGATCTTGCCGTGGATCTGCTTGAGCCGGTGGGTACTAGCATTCGCAGCCAAAACTGGGGTAAGCTCGTGGGGTTCGCGGGGATTAAACTGACGCGTAAAAAAGCCATGTTGCCAGTCAGCCAGTAAATCGCAAGTTAAATACGGTAGTTCCGACCAAGTTTGCCACTGCCACATAAATACAAGTTTCTATCTATAGGGATCGATACAGATGTTTACTAGCTTATCACCCCTTCAGGTTATCGAGATTGCGCTGCTCGCTACGACGACAATTTATCATCAGATGGCGAGTTATCGCGATCGTCGATTTCCCATCTATCCAGGTAAATTAGTGACTACTAGTGACGGTAGCAGCAGACATCTAACAATCCGTGGTAATGGTAATCTGACGATCGTTGTTGACGCGAGCCTGGGTGGAGTTGAGGGCTATTTATTAATAGATGAACTAGCGAAGATTGCTAGCGTCTGTATCTACGATCGATCTGGCTATGGTTGGAGTGGGAGTTCGTCAGCACCACGTACTAGCCAACAGATCGTCACCGAGTTGCACGATCTATTAAACGTTGCGCAGATCCCGCCGCCATATCTATTAGTCGGGGATTCATTTGGTAGTTATAATCTGCGATTGTACGCGCATCAATTTCCCAATGAGGTACGGGGGTTGGTTTTAACTGATGGCTTGCATGAAGATGCGATGTTGGCTTTACCGATAAGTGTGGGTATCCTCAAAGCATTTTTCACACTGAGTTTTGGATTTGTGGCGATCGGGGCAGCTTTGGGAATTGTCAGAGTGTTGGGTCTGATCGGCATTTTTGAGCTAATCAAACCCGAACTCAAAAAATTTGCCCCAGTCGATCGGCAATATGTCAAAAGATCGTTTTATAGTGCCAACCATTGGCTGACAATGGGACGAGAAATGTGGAATTTGGATACTAGTGGCAGACAATTAAAAATAGCGAATAATTTAGGAGATTTGCCGATCTTCAGTATTAAATCGCGAACTTTTTTACGACCATTACTAGGGGTTAAATTACTCTCACTATCAGCCGCCGATCGAGTCCGCGATCGCATCCACCTGGATTTGCTTAAATTATCTACTAATACTACCCAGATTTTAGCCGATCGCAGTAGTCATTTTGTCTGGATTGACGAACCAGAGCTGATTGTAGCTGCGGTTGCTAGTTTAGTGCGGAAAATCGATCACTAAAATATCCCACATTCGATCGTGGGCACAAAGACAATCTAGATTGTAATTACTTAGTGAAACTACTGACAACCCACAGCAACAGAAAAGTTAATAAACCCGCAAACACACTGCCATTGATACCGAGCTGTGCGATTGGTAAATGAGCGGATTCTACCAACAATACTGAGATCGCGGTACCGACAAGCAAAGCAATGAAGCTACCTAATAAAGCGCGCTTGAATCGACGTTGCTTTTGATTGATAAAATACAAGCTAAATCCAGCACCGATAGCAATCAGTGTCGGTAATCCTGAATATGCAATACTCGGCACTAATGCTGCACCACTCAATACGGCATAGACGCCAGAAGTAGTTAAAATCTGCGATTGGCTGGGACGCTCGAAAGTATCTCCCAACCAGCTAGGAGAATTGGCAGTTGTTAGAGACGGAAATTTGGGGACAACAGTAGGTAATTTTTCGGGAAATCTAATTCCATCGGGCACTTTGATTTTGCCTTGTTGGCGGAGTTTGAGCCGCTCCATCAAGATCGCATCATAAGCGGCTTCGATATTATCTTGTAGCTGTCGATCGTCACCCAATTGAGCGATGACACGTTGCTTAGCAGCTTGGATCTCTTCAAAGGTCGCATCTTCTGCGACCCCAAGCTGCTCGTAAGGACTCTGCTGACTCATTCACAACCTCCGATCGATAGTCTCCACCTACTACTTCTTACTCTAGACTGCTTTAGAAGTATCTGCCACATTTGCAAGAAAATGTTAAGAAGTTGGGAGCGAGGAGTTGGGCGTTGGGAGCGGGGAGTTGGGAGTTGGGAGATTGTGAGATTGGGTGACTGGGATCGCGAAAGAGAATAATAAAGCTTGCTGCCAAACCCTTTATCCACTATTCACTATCCACTATCCACTACCCTCTACCCCCTAATCTAAAACTCCCCTTTAACTTGCAAGCCATAGACGGTATTCCCTTGTCCATCTGGGCGAATCAGCGGAAATAGTAGCAAACCGCGTTTTTGTCCGAGTTCGACTTCGCCAATTAAATAGCCCAATCCTGCACCAACTAATACATCAGCGAAGCGGTGGCGATTGAGATCTAGGCGCGAATAACCAATCAAAGCAGCACCACTGTACCAAAGAATCGCATAGTCAGGATGGTAGTGACTTTGGATGCGGGCTACTGCAAAAGCTGTCGTCGCATGACAACTCGGAAAACTATCTAGCTCCCGCTCATTGTCGGGACGCGGAGATCTAATCACTTCTTTGAGTCCGTAACAGAGTGCGGCACTAGTCCCCAAAGCATCGACAACCCGCAATGAATGTTGTCCGCCGTCCGCGCCATCAGTGAGCAAGGGCAGTAACGCGCCACCACCCAGATAGAGGATTGTACCTGCACCTGAAACAAACTCCGAAAACCCTTTATTGGTTGTTTGGGCGCGAACGCTGGGCGCGAAGCTGCTGCCGCTGAGGATGAGCGTCGCTGCCAGCAAAGTTTGTTTCCAAGCCATGTTTATTTCTCTCTTAAGCCGTTGACAGTTGCATAATACCGCTTTTTGAGAGCAGGATGGAGACAGGGGATGGGGAGACAAGCTGATTTGTGGTGGCGATTCTAAACGGTTGCCATATATAGTAATATTTACTATAATTAAATTATTGCTTAAATTTAAATATACTATATATGACTCAGCTACCGATACCATCTCACTTTCAACCTGATCGAGTGGGCGAAATCTGGCGGGTGCCTTATCAACAACGATCGATCGACGCCAAAGCATGGGCACAACAGCATCAACTGCATCCGACATCCCAGAGCCAATCTCAGGTTAAGCTATTACTCATTGATGTCCAGAATACCTTCTGTCTGCCGGATTTTGAGCTATTCGTCGGCGGTCGAAGTGGGCGCGGGGCGATCGAGGATAATGTGCGGCTGACTGAGTTTATTTATCACAATTTAGGTGAAATCGACCAAATCGTTGCGACAATGGATACCCATCATCTGCATCAGATTTTCCATCCAGCGTTTTGGATCGATCGCGAAGGCAATCATCCAACTCCTGCGGTGACGACGATCGAGCCAGAGGATGTAAAATCGGGAAAATGGCGTGTCAATCCAGAATTTGGCGATGAGAATGCTGACAAGCTTCAGGCGTATGCATTGCACTATGTCCAGCAATTGAGCGAAGGCGGGAAATATCCCCTGCTGATTTGGCCTTATCATGCGATGTTGGGTGGGATCGGGCACGCTTTAGTACCAGCGGTGGAAGAGGCGATCTTTTTTCATGGCATCGCCCGCAATAGTCAGGCAAGTTTTTCGATTAAAGGCGATCGAACTTTGACGGAAAATTACTCGGCGTTGGCTCCAGAGGTTTTTACAAACCAATTTGGTGAAACAATTGCCAGTAAAAACGATACTTTAATCGGGCATTTACTCGCAGCAGATAAGTTAATTATTGCCGGACAAGCGCAGAGTCATTGTGTTGCTTGGACGGTGAGCGATCTGTTAGCCGAAATTAATGCAATCGATCCCCAACTCGCCCGCAAGGTTTACTTATTAGCCGATTGCACTTCGCCAGTGGTAATTCCTGATGTCGTTGACTATACAGCGCAAGCGGATGCAGCGTACCAAAGGTTTGCAGCGGCAGGGATGAATATAGTCAAATCGACAGACGATCTCATATTCCACTAGAAAGGGAGATAGGATTTAAACCAAACAGCGTTCGATCGTGGCGACTACTGATGCGCCCAGGGAATCAAAATCATAACCACCTTCCAATCCAAACACAATCTTGCGCGTGACTTGTAAACAATAATCGGTGAAGATGCCAAAATCTGCTGGTTTCAGGGCAATATTAGCCAGTGGATCGGCAGAGTTGGCATCGTATCCCGCACTGACGATCAGCAGATCTGGCTCAAATGCTGTTAAAAATGGTAGGACTTGGGTTTCAAATAGTGGCTGATAATCCTCGATCGTACTACCAGCCTGCATCGGTAAATTCAACAGATTTTTATAAACACCTCGCTCGATCGCTTTGCCAGTACCAGGGTAGTGAGGAAACTCATGCAAGGAACAATAAGCAATCTGGGGATTGTAGGCTGCTACTGCCTGGGTGCCGTTGCCATGATGGACATCCCAATCGAGGATTGCCACCCGCTCGGCACCATGTGCCAAAGCATAAGTTGCCGCGATCGCTGCATTGCTAAAAATACAAAACCCCATCCCCCGATCTGGCTCGGCATGATGTCCTGGCGGGCGCGCCAGCACAAAGGCGGGTTCGCCTGTCGATAGGGCAAGATCGACGCCATCTAGCCAAGCATTGACAGCCAGAAGCGCAACGTCATAAGTTTTCACGGAGACGGGTGTATCGGGATCGAGCGATCCACCACTTTGGCAAATCTGCTGCACGGATTGGATGTATTCCACCGGATGAACTTTCTCAATCCAAGCTACAGGCGATCGAGTTTGGGTGGCTGTCGGCTCTATCCAATCGATTCGCTCTGCCCAGATTGTCTGTTCCAGAGCCGACTTAATTGCTGTCAGTCGGGCTGGTTTTTCGGGATGAAATACCCCTGTCTCGTGTAATAAAAATTCGTCCGAATAGATAACTGGAAACATAAAAGTTGGCGATCGATCTTGATTGGGCGGAGCGCGGAGTGAGGGGAGTTGGGAGTTGGGAGTTGGAAAAGCCAAAATTTCCAACTCTCCATCTAAACTGCTATCCCCTCTTGGATTTTCTTAACTTGTCACGAATTGGGTTCCCCGTCCATGAAGGCGCATCAAGACAACGCTCAGGGAGATTTGATTTATCCTCTACTATCGCTGGTGCAAACCTGTGATGGCAAGATGGGTCGCTAAACTGAGAATCCTCTCGCCTAAAGGCGAGAGGATTCTCAAGAGCTGTACTGATCTTTTTTGACTGAGGATTCAAACAGCCACTAGGCGACAGCCAGCTCGCGAACGGATTGCTGTGCCACAAAAGCTTGTGTTTCGGCATCAACGCGTGCGAACATCTCCTCCAACAAGTTCATGAATTGCTCGAAACCTTCCAATGCCCACTGCATGATTTGCTCTTTAGATTCGGGACGATAATCTGCCACCAGGTTCAAAGCATCGACAACACACTCAAAGTGAGAAGCTTCGACACCACCAGCACCTTCATGGCTGGCATGGATCAATATATAACACCAAGGATGATAACGGTGTCCGCTGACTTGTGATGCTGGAGTTTTGCGCAAGTAGGCATCAAAACCCACATTTTTATGGTCATAACGTACGACTTTATCGACTAATTCAGACTCGATATCGCCAAACAACTCGGATGCCGCATGAAATCCCATGCTCCGAATTAGAGAAGCTGCATTACCAGGAACGCCAGCATAACCTTCCATAATGCCATTACAAATATCAGTCAACCATAATGGTACGGGTGAAAATTGATTCCGCTCGGCGGTCGAGAGTCCAGCATAATCGCCCATTGTCCGCAGTAACAGTTGAGCCAGTGCTCTATGCGTCGCACCATCCTTGACACCTTCATCAGCAGCCGCAATCATCACCTTGGCGGCTAGTTCATGTCCCCGATCTGCTTCTTCAATGACCTCAACATTCGGATCGTTGAAGAGATAACGCGACATGGCGATCGAACTTGCCAACCGTGAAATTACTGCCGAAGTATAAGCATTGAAGTGAGTATACCGCTGGAAAAACATGTACAACCCAGTCGGATTTTGAATCGCCCGATTGAAGTACTGCTCGATTTTATCTCCGGCCTCAGCGACAGCAAAGCACTCCCTAAAGAAATCTCCAGAAAAGGGTTTAACACCATTTTGGACAGCTACATTAGCTTTAACAATGGCTTGAGTTAAATTTACACTTTGAGCTGTAGCAGATGAAGTCATTGCGGTTTGGAGATTTTGCATACAATTAAGAGATCCTAGTCTAGAAGATATGGTTTACTTTTTCAGGGATTGATGTTGAAATATTTAATTAACAGTAATTATTTATTTAAATACAACTCCTTGCTTACGATCGAGACAATGAAAACCGTGCGATTCGTCGAAGCTAACTTATGATGATTTTCTTCAGTAAACTTAACAAGCTTTGTATGTCCTTGAAAGATCTGTAATCTATACTGGTCAACAATTCTTGCTCAATGTTATTGAATATTCACATGATTGTGTACCATCGTCAATGGTATCTTTTAACTACAATTTTTCAGAAATTACCTGTTATTTCAAATATGTTGTTTTAGCTGTAAAATAGACGATGAAAATCCACTCGACAATCGACATAATGCGATGCAAGTAATGTTAATTCTTTGGATTTTTCAAGCTTTGCGATCGAACTAGATTCAAAGCCTGTATTACTACTATATTTTTCCTCCGATCCTCGATATCTATCTCAAATCGATTGCAACTACTACTAATGAAACTTGTTTGTTTGCTGACGAGCACACATCGAGAATCGGAGAGTTAGCTTTTAATTTAGAGAATTATCTTAAATCATTAAGATTAGCTTCTAACAAAATACAGTTAACACTTGTAGTTTTTCAGAGGCACAAATGGTTCGTTTTTTTCATGTCTTTTGCATCGGTTTACACCCATTCTATGAGCGGGAGATCGGACGGTCAACAGTACGGAGGACAAGATAGGCATAATAGCGTACTCAAGTATACAGCTTATGTTGACAAATAGATCGAGGCAAATAGCTAACAACCTATGCTGTCAGAAGATTGATGAATTCTTGCTGTACGTAATAATGAGTAGTGAACTTACACTATTACAACAGCAAGTTTGTGAGACTAATAGTTATTGCTGAGAGTAAATTCTACTTGGATTGGGGCAAATGTTCGATCGATTAATCGGTGCGCAAAAAGCTTACAAGAGCTTAGATATGTAACATTCAATCGGACAATGCATACTAAATTTCCAGAACTAGTAAGATCGTTGCTGACTGAGTGAGAGTATCGAATTCCCTCGCGATCGATTGTGAGCTGATGATTTCGCAAAATTGACAGCAGATTGACAATCGATCGATGCTAGTATTTCGATCGAAAAGAATGTATAAATTAAAATCCCGCTCTATTCATTAATGACTAAGTGACAGATTCAACTTCCGCGATCGACCGACGCTTGGCACCCTTTCACCAATTCGGGGTGAATCTGGGACTAGAACGCATCCAAACCTTACTCGCCGCACTGGGTTCCCCACACCGGTCGGTGCCGATAATTCACGTTGCCGGGACAAATGGCAAAGGCTCCGTCTGTGCTTATTTATCTAGTATTCTGCGCGACGCTGGTTATCGAGTCGGTCGGTATACCTCGCCCCATTTGGTGGACTGGAACGAACGCATTTGTATCGATAACGCGCCGATTAGTACAGAGGATGCCCTCAGTGTCATCGATCGAGCGATCGCCGCCATCGATCCAAATCTGCCGATTCCCACCCAATTTGAAATCGTGACAGCGGCGATGTGGCTATATTTTGCCGAATCGCAAGTCGATATTGCCGTCATCGAAGTCGGCTTGGGGGGACGACTGGATGCCACAAATGTCTGCGATCGACCTTTAGCTACAGTCATTACCTCGATCGCCTACGAACATTGGCAACAGCTCGGCGATACGATCGCCAAAATTGCTGGCGAAAAAGCTGGTATCCTCAAACTAGGTTGTCCGGCCATTATTGGCACCCTCCCACCAGCGGCGATGAGTGTTGTCGCCGCACGAGTTGACGCGCTAAATTGCCCTGTAATATGGGTTAAACCAGCAGTGCCTTCACAAGCACCACAGAATGGATCTAAAGTCGCATCAGGTTCGGATTTCCTGCCGTGGGTGGAGTCGGCTGGTGTTTGTTATCCGCTGGCTTTATTGGGTGAGATGCAATTGACTAATTCGGCGATCGCGGTCGCTACGATTCAAATATTGCGCCAAACAGGATGGCAGATTAGCGACATAGCGATTGGTGCTGGGATGGCTGGTACGCGCTGGTTAGGGCGAATTCAGTGGACGAAGTGGCAAGCCCATCACTTATTAATTGATGGCGCGCACAATCCGGCGGCGGCGATCGCGTTGCGGCAATATGTAGACACACTCGATCGACCGATTAGTTGGACGATCGGGATGCTGACAACCAAAGCACATCAAGAAATTTTTCAAGCCTTACTCCGCCCTGGCGATCGATTGTATCTAGTACCCGTGCCAGACCACAGTTCGGCCGATCTAGATTTACTAGCCGATCTCGCTCGCTCTGTCTGTCCGGTGCTGAAATCGATCGAGACTTATCCAGATCTCGGAACTGGATTGGCCGCAGCTACAACAGCAGTCGAGACTCATCAACCAGTACTTTGTGGCTCGCTCTACCTACTGGGTTACTTCCTAAAGCTGGAACAATCTGACAATTTAGGGTGATTATCCCAAACAGTACTTTCTACCCTCTACCCTCTAACTTACAACGTTTCCAAATAACTGAGTAGATCGGCCATTTCTTGCGGATTGGGCTGAAATTGCGGCATGGGGGGCGTATTGCCACTGGTGACTTGTTCGATCAGGCTATGGGGCGATTTGCGTTTGGAGATTTCGCGGAGACTAGGGCCGACCCGACCGCCAGCGTCTAAACCATGACAACCACTACAATTGATCTGAAAGATTGCATGTCCTAATGTCGAATCACCAGTTTTGGCTAAGACGCTAGTGGTGTATGGATTGGATGCTCGCAGTGACTGCCAACCGACGATCGCGAGTACACAGATTGTCAAAGCCAACACAATCGACCCAATCTGCTGCCATGATGTTTGCCTGTGTTTTGGGAGTCGGATATCCAAGACGTGCCTGCTATGTGATTGATTTAAATTAATGATTTTAAAAGAGCAGATTCTACAGCGAAGCGGATCTGCGCACCTAATAGTGTATCTACAAATTTAAGGTTTAAGATACATTTCTTAAATATCTTAAGCTTTTTCTCGTATTATAAAGTTTTGCAAGCCAGACTGGGCAGGTGGGATCGCTCAGTTCGGGCTAATAGATGATGTAGTAATGAAGTAGCGTGGATCGACTCAAGTCAAGTACCTTGCGTCGATCGCCCTAAACCCGATACGCTAGAGATACTTATTTTAATTAATTACGGAGCTTTAACGTTGTGGTAGAACCTTTACTATCTGGGATCGTCCTCGGTTTAGTTTTCATTACTCTGAGCGGCTTGTTTGTGGCGGCTTATCTTCAGTATAAGCGTGGCAATCAAATCGGTCTGTAGTTTAGGCTTTAGGCTTTGGGACGCTTGCGTCCCGATACTTTTCTCATACTAGCTCGTTAGTGCCTTGCTCCTGGAGCTGATAAAACGACAGGGCAGTATTGCCATATTGCTTGTAGCGGCAGAGTTGGAGTGTGGGCAAAGAAGTGGGCAAGCTACTAATTTCGGAGCTGGGGCTGTGTTCTACTGCCACTTCACCCCCAACCGCTAATAATTGATATCGATCGATTGCCGCTAAGACTGGCTGATATAAGTCGCCAGCGTAAGGCGGATCGAAATAAATCCGATCAAATTTTTGGCCGTGAAGATCGCCCAATTTGGTGACAACATCTGCGCGCAAGAGTTGAAATGTTTGATTGGCAACCCTAACTTTTGCCCAATTTTGCTCGATCAGATCGCCAGCAGCACTCGATCTTTCGATGCCGACTACTAATTTGGCCGATCGACATAGGGCTTCTGCACCCATCGCCCCGCTCCCAGTACACAGATCCAGCCAGCGACAATCGGCGATCGATCCTTGCCAAATATTGAACAGAGCTTGTCGGACGCGGACGGGTGTCGGGCGAGTTTCCAGTCCCGGCAACGTTTTTAACTCGCGATTGCCATAGATTCTAATACTCATTGATTTGGTAATTTATCGATCGCGTGCGATCTACGATTCTCTACAACATCACTTGGGTAAAATTACTACGCGGATCGAAGGTACGCGCAGCTCGGATTTTTTCATAGAGTTCCCGCTCGGCAGGCGTCAGACTTTTGGGTGTAGCGATGATAATCTTCGCTAGTTGGTCGCCGCGTTCGCCGCGAGGATCGATCCAGCCTTTGCCACGCAGTCGTAGCGATTGCCCCGATCGCACGCCAGCAGGCACACTGACGGTCACCATCCCATCGGGAGTAGGAATTTCAATTTGGGCACCAAGCACGGCCTCATCGGGGGTGACAGGGACTTCACAGGTGAGTTGTTCGCCATCGAGTTTGAAGAAGGGATGGGGCTGCAATTCGACGGTGAGATATAAGTCACCCCGTTGCTTGTTATAGGTATTCACATTGCCCTTACCGCGCACTCTAATCCGGCTGCCAGCTTTGGC